>JAEZZV010000096.1 GCA_023418375.1 Actinomycetes bacterium
ACGCGCACGACGACGACCGCGACGTCGTCCTCGGGCGCGTCGCCCAGCCGCGACAGCAGCTCCTCGCCGACCCCGGCGGCGTCGGTGGCGCGCGTGCGCGTGCCGACGGCCGCGAGCGCCTCCAGCCCGTCGCGCAGCGTCCGGTCCCGGCGCTCGATGAGCCCGTCGGTGTAGAGCACGAGCACGTCGCCCGGGCGCAGGTGGGCCGTCGCGGACCGCCTGCCGCCCGAGCCGAACCCGATGAGCGCACCGCCGGCGCCGTCGAGCCGGGTCGCCTGCCCGCCGCCGAGCACGAGCGGCGGCAGATGCCCGGCGCGGGAGTAGCGCACCGCCCAGCCGTCGGGCCGGCGCTCGAGGGTCGCCAGGACGAGGCTCGCCGAGCGCGGGATCCGCATGCCCGGGACGAGCCCGTCCACGCGGTCGAGGACGACGGCCGGGTCGGCGCTGTCGTAGACGTACGAGCGCACGACGGAGCGGAGCTGCCCCATGGCCGCGGCCGCCTCGACGTCGTGCCCGACGACGTCGCCGATCACCACCGTGACGAGGTCCGGTGAGACCTGGAGCACGTCGTACCAGTCGCCACCCACCTGGGCGTGCCCGGAGCTGGGCGCGTAGTAGGTCCACACGTCCAGGTCGCGGATGTCGGCCTGCTCCGGGAGCATCGCCCGCTGGAGCGTCTCGGCCAGGCGGTGCTCGCGCGCGTACAGGCGCACGTTCTCCACCGCCATGCCGACCCGGCGGACGACGAGGTACAGCACGGTGCGCGCGTGCTCGTCCAGCCCGGCGAGCCCGGCCCCCTGGCGCGGCACGGTGACGAGCACCCCGAGCGTGCGCCGTCGGCCCTGCACCGCGTGCACGACGACGCTGCGGGGCCCGGTGTCGCACGGCGGCACCATCGGGCCGAGCCGGCGCGCGAGGGCCCGGGTCGCCGGTCCGATGCCTTCGGCGCCGGTGTCCAGGTCGAGCTCGAGGGGGCCGTCGACGGCGCCGTCGAGCAGGTCCTGCACGGGGTCGTGACCCGCGCCGGCGTGCGCGGCGTCGCCGTCCGCCGCGTGCCGCCGCGGACCCACCGAGGTGTGGTGCTGCACCGCGTCGATCGCGTCGACCGCGCGCAGCCCGCCGTCGTCGAGGAAGAACGTCGCCCAGGCGACGACGTCGGGCTGCAGCAGCGCGGCGATCCCGCGCAGCACGTACGGGTGGTCGAGGTCGGACAGCAGGTCGGAGACCTGCGACACCAGCGCGAGGCCGGCCCGCGCGCGGCGCTCGGTCTCGATCGACTCCTGCTGCGCCGCCGCGTGCCGCACCTGCTCCGTGACGTCCACCTGCACGCCCACCCAGTGCGTGACGGTGCCGTCGGCGTCCCGCACCGGCGACACCGAGACCTGGTTCCAGAAGGGGGAGCCGTCCTTGCGGTAGTTGAGGACGGTGACCGTGGCGGCGCGGCCCGCCCGCACGGCCTCGCCGATGCGGCGGGCGTCGACCAGGTCCGTCCCGGGCCCGTGCAGGAGCGCCGGGCCCCGCCCGACGACCTCCTCGAGCCGGTAGCCGGTGGTGCGCGTGAAGGCGTCGTTCACCCAGACGATGGGCGCCCCAGGTGCCACCTCGGTGATGACGAAGGAGACGTCGGTGGACTGCAGCGCGCGGTCGCGGACCTCGGCGAGGGGGTGCGCGAGGTGATCGGGGTCCCGATTGACCACCACCACCTCCGATCGTCTAGCGTTCGATCAGACGCCTCACGGGCGGTCGCCCCGTCCTCCGCGACGACGGCGGAGACGTGACCCGGCAGATCGAGGGGGAGCGACGTGCGAGAAGGTAACAAACCGACACCCGGTGACGACATCTCGTCGACGGACGCCTCACCTGCCGGAGCTCCGTCGTCCGGGCAGGCTGTCACACCCGACGACGCGGCGCCCGTCGAGATGCTCGACTCGCTCGGCGTGGCCGACACCCTCGCCGAGCCCGCCTCGGTCCACGTCATCGTCATGGACGACCGGACGCGGATCGTCGTCTCCGGCGAGATCGACGCGGACCTGTCCGCCGACCTCCAGGAGGCCACGGCCGACGCCGAGGCCACGGGCCTGCCGATCGAGGTCGACGCGCAGCACGTGACGTTCATGGACTCGTCGGGGATCGCGTTCCTCGCACGGCTGGCGTCGCGCAGCGCCGAGAAGGTCCGCGTGCTGCACGCCCCGGAGACGGTCCGCTTCCTGCTCGAGGTCACCCGGATCGGCGAGCTGCTCGAGCTCGTCGACGAGCCGGGCGAGGTGCCGGCGATCCACCACGGTCTGCCGACGATCCCCCGGCCCACCCCGCCCGACGTCGTCGCCTGACGCCCGGGCCCGCAGACGCGGACGGCGCCCGCCACCGAGAGGTGACGGGCGCCGTCGTCGTTCGTGCGGCGGTGCCTGCTCGTCAGAGCTTGTGGCCCGCGGACCGCAGCTGCTGGCAGGCCTCGACGATGCGGGCGGCCATGCCGGCCTCGGCCAGCTTGCCCCAGGCACGCGGGTCGTAGGCCTTCTTGTTGCCGACCTCGCCGTCGATCTTGAGCACGCCGTCGTAGTTGCGGAACATGTGCTCGACCACGGGACGCGTGAACGCGTACTGGGTGTCGGTGTCGATGTTCATCTTGATGACACCGTTGTCGACGGCCTCGGCGATCTCCTCGGCCGTGGAGCCCGAACCGCCGTGGAAGACCAGGTCGAACGGCTTGTCCTTGCCGAGGCTGGCGCCGACGGCGTCCTGGATCTCCTTGAGGATCGCCGGGCGCAGCTTGACGGCACCGGGCTTGTAGACGCCGTGCACGTTGCCGAAGGTCAGGGCCGTCATGTAGCGGCCCTTCTCGCCCGAGCCGAGCGCGGCGACGGTCTTCAGGCCGTCCTCGACGGTGGTGTAGAGCTTCTCGTTGATGGCGGCCTCGTGGCCGTCCTCCTCGCCGCCGACGACGCCGACCTCGATCTCGAGGATGGTGCGCGCGGCCTGCGAGAGCTCGAGGAGCTCCGCGGCGATGACGAGGTTCTCGTCGAGCGGGATGTCCGAGCCGTCGAACATGTGCGACTGGAAGGTGGGCAGCTTGCCCTCCTTGACCTGCTGCGCCTCGAGCTGGAGCAGCGGGCGGACCCAGCTGTCGAGGTTCTTCTTGACGCAGTGGTCGGTGTGCAGCGCGACGGTGATCGGGTAGCCCTTGGCGACCTCGGCGGCGTAGGCCGCGAGCGCGAGCGTGCCGGCGACGCGGTCCTTGACCGTCGAGCCCGAGGCGTACTCGGCACCGCCGACGGAAACCTGGATGATGCCGTCGGACTCGGCCTCGGCGAAGCCCTGGAGGGCGGCGGTGACCGTCTGCGACGAGGTGATGTTCACGGCGGGGTACGCGAAGGAACCGGCCTTCGCGCGGTCGAGCATCTCGGCGTAGACCTCGGGGGTGGCGATGGCCATGAAGACTCCCTGATGTTCGTGGGTGGGTTCGCGTTCATCGTCCCACGAAACGCCCCCTCCGACGGCGGGACCTCTCGCCCCGGCGGGCGTTCGGTTCCGCCGTGAGCTCGGCCGTCAGCTCCGCCGGTCCGAGGCCGCGAACGTCGTGGCGGGCCGGCCCGCCAGGTCGCGCACCTCGATGCCTGCGGGCAGCAGGTTCCCCAGTGTCGTGAGGAACAGGTTCCGCCCGACCGGCCCGAGCTGGACGTCGTGGACCGGCACGACGACCGGGGCCGCGACCGCACGGGCGAACTCCACGGTCTCCTTCAGGGCGCACCACGGTGCGGCGAGCGGGAGGGCGAGGACGTCGACCCGCCCGCGGACCTCGGGGGTCAGCTCGTAGCTGTCGCCCGGGTGCAGGAGCGTCGGCTCGCCCTCGGCCGAGAGCACGACACCGACGTTGCCGATCCGCGGGATGTCGTCGTGGATGACGGCGTGCCGACCGCCGACCGCGCGCAGCGTCAGCGCGCCCACGCTCGTCGTCTCCCCGGGGTGGAGCGCGGCGACGTCCGCCTGGATCTCGATGTTCCCGGCGAGGTCGGTCGCGACGGAGGGCTCGGCGACGACCCGCGCCCCCGGGTTCGCCGCGAGGAGCGCGGGCAGGCGCTCCGGGTCGAGGTGGTCGATGTGCCCGTGGGTGACCAGGACGGCGTCGAGGTCGCCGAGCGCCTCGAACCCGGGCGACAGCGCGCCGGGGTCGACGAGCACGCGGGCGCCGGCGGCCTCGACCAGCAGGCAGGACTGTCCGAAGTGGGTGAGCTGCACGGGCCCACCCTCACACGTCACGCCCGCGGTCGGCGATCCACGCCACTAGATAGACAGACCGACTAGTGGGCGTTACTGTCTAGCCATGCCGTCTGCCCCGCCCGACCCCGACGCCCCGGGCGTCGACCACCGCGCCTGGCCCGGCGACTGGCTGCGCGGGGTGCTCGGCGTGTGCGTGCTGCACGCGCTCGCCGACGGGCCGACCTACGGGTACGCGCTCGCCGTCCGGCTCGGCGAGGGCGGGCTCGGCACGATCAAGGGCGGCACCCTCTACCCGCTGCTCGCCCGGTTCGAGCAGGCGGGCCTGGTCGACGTCGAGTGGCGCGCGGGCGAGGGCGGCCCGGGCCGCAAGTACTACCGGCTCACCGACGCCGGCCGCGCCGAGCTCGCCGTGAGCAGCGACCAGTGGCGCGCCTTCGCCGTCACCACCAGCACGTTCCTGACCACGACGGCGCTCGCGCCGCGCACGGAGGAGACCCGATGACCACCGACCGCCCCGCCGCAGCGCGCCGCCTCGACCGGTTCGAGGTGGAGCGCGCGCTGGCCCCGCACATGGAGCCGGAGTGGGCCGAGGCGGCGATCCTCGAGCTGCGCCTGCTGGGCGTCACCGGCGACCGCATCGGTGCCGCGCTCGCCGAGGTGGACGCGCACTGCGTCGACAGCGGCGACCCCGCGTCGGAGGCGTTCGGCGACCCGGTCGCCTACGTGCGCAGCCTCGCCCTGCCCGCCGCGGACAGCTCCCGCGGCGGCCTCGTGCTGGCGGTCCTGCCTCCGCTGCTCCAGGTCGTCGGGATGCTCGTCGCGCTCGCGGCCGTCACCGCCCTGCGTCGCGGCACGCCGCTGGAGATCACGACGGGCGTCGCGGCCATGGTGGCGATCCTGCTGGCCTGCACCACGGCCGTCGCACTGTGGGACACCGCGGCACTGCGCCTCCTCATCCACCACCCGCTCGTCGCCGGGGTGGTGCTCGCCGTCGCCGTCGGGGCGATGGTGACCGCGGTGCTGGTGGGCACCGGCACCCTGGTCGCGCTTCCCGCGGCGCCCGGGCTGGCCGCCGGCGCCGGTGTGCTCGCAGCAGCGACCGCGTGGAGCCTGCGTCGACGCGACGCCGACGAGTCACCCCTCGCCCTGCCGACCGGCCCGACGCCCGAGTGGCGCGGCGCACGCCTGACCAGGGCGCTCACCATCTGGCAGGTCCCGGCGACGGCGGTGCTGCTCGGCGTCGCGACGTGGTTCCTCGCCTGAGCGGGAGCAGCCCGGGCACCGCCGGCGCCGCGGCGCTCAGGCCCAGCGCACCACCCAGGTGTGCATCGCGATGGCTGCAGCCGCGCCGGCGTTGATCGAGCGCGTCGACCCGAACTGCCGGATGTGCAGGACGGCGTCGCACGCCTTCTGCGCCGGCACCGACAGCCCGGTGCCCTCCTGGCCGAAGAGCAGCACGCACGCCCGCGGCAGCGGGTAGCCCTCGAGCGGCACCGAGCCGGGCACGTTGTCCACACCGACCAGCGGCAACCCCGCCCCGCGCGCCCACGCGACCAGCGCGTCGACGTCGGGGTGGTGGCGCAGGTGCTGGTAGCGGTCGGTGACCATCGCGCCCCGCCGGTTCCACCGCCGCCGGCCCACGACGTGCACCTCCGCGGCCAGGAACGCGTTCGCGGTCCGCACCACCGACCCGATGTTCAGGTCGTGCGCCCAGTTCTCGATCGCGACGTGAAAGGGGTGCCGCCGCGCGTCGAGGTCCGCGACGATCGCCTCCATCGTCCAGTACCGGTACGCGTCGACGACGTTGCGCCGGTCGCCGTGCGCCAGCAGCCCGGCGTCGTAGCGCGGGTCGAGCGGCGCGTCCGACCCGGGCCCGACGCGCGGCCAGGCCGCCTCGCCGCCCGGCCACGGCCCGACGCCCACCG
>JAEZZV010000119.1 GCA_023418375.1 Actinomycetes bacterium
ACGTCTTCCTGCCCGACACCCTGCGCCCAGGCACGCCGACCTGGGAGCACGTCGTCGCGCACGAGGTCGCGCACACCCTGCAGGCCCCGCACCGCCGCGGCCCGCACGACGAGGCCCAGGCCGAGACGTGGGCGCACGTCGCCCTGCACGGCGGCACGGTTCCCGACGGGGCGCACCCACACGGCCCCGGCGCCCACCAGGCCGACGCCGGCACGTCCCACCTCACCTCCCACCTCACCCAGCACCTCACCCGGCATCTCACCGAGCCACGCACCCAGCGCGCCCCGGGCACCCCGCGCACCCAGCGCCCCCCGAGCACCCACCCCACCCCCGCCCTGCGCGCCTTCAACGCCTGGGAGCACCGACTGCTGGGCGACGTCGGCACGGACGCCCTGGTCACGGTCGCGACGCGAGCCCCGGGCTGGCGCGAGGTCGTCGAGCGGCAGGTCCGCTACCTGCTGCTGTGGCGCGACGGCCCGCGCGCCGCGACGGCCGCGCAGATCGCCGGGGTCGACCCGACGCTGACGGTCGTCACCCTGAGCAGCGGTCTGCTCGCGACCCTCGGCGAGCTCAACGCGGTCGGCGGCGACTTCGCGGCCGACCCGACGGCGATCGACCACCTCCCGGACGGCATCACGGGCGGGTTCCTGCAGCAGGTCCGCCAGGAGAGCGCGAACCGGCTGCTGCACCTGCTCGGGGACGACCACGTGGTGCCGTTCCAGGGCGCGATCGCGCCGTACGCGGGTGAGTCCACGCTCGACCTCCTCAAGGAGTCGCGCGCGATCGACGGCTTCACGGCCGGCCTCGGGGTGGACCACTACTTCGGCCTGCTGGCGCGCAACGCGTGCCACTTCGCGCCGTTCTCGTGGCACCGGTGGCAGGCGTTCCACGGCGAGGCGCGCCGCCTTGCCGAACAATCGTTCAGCACGACCGACCCGGCACGCAAGAACGACCTGAGAAATCGCGCTTGGGTGACGCAGGCGTACGCGGACCATTTCATCGAGGACTCGTTCGCGGCCGGTCACCTGACCAACAAGACGTTGATCATGCAGTGGTTCACGCGGTGGGCGGCCGGCCAGATCGTGCTGCCGGTGCCGGACTGGGACCTGGTGCGCCGCATGACGGCGGACCTGCAGCCGGCGCTGCACGGCGCCGAGCTGTACGACGTGCTGGCCGACCTGCGGTCGCACGACCCGCAGACCGTCGAGGAGCAGCCGGACTACCGCGCGCGGGTCGTCGCGAGCCGCGTCGCGCCGGCGGGCGTGCCGGTGGAGGTCGCGTACCGGCAGTACCTGTCGTTCCTCGACGCGGCGGTCGTGCAGCTGTCGTCGAACGTCGTGCACAACCACTACAACGAGGAGTCGCTGACGGTCACGAGCCTGGACGGCGGCCGGTTCCGGGTCTTCGGCGACGAGAAGCTGCTCGCGTTCGGGGACGTCGTCGCGCGCCCGTCGTCGACCGTGCACCTGTCCCAGAGCGCGATCCGTGACCTGCTGGAGCGCGGCACCACGACCACCACGCCGCAGGACGTGCTGCGCCGCCTGCCCACCGGGGTGGTGACCCCGGCGGGGGACCGCACGCTCGAGGCGTGGCACGACGACGCGCTGCGTCGCACGGTGGAGCGCGACATGTTCGACTCGCTGTGGTCGCGGCTCAAGGAGTTCATCACGATCGTCAGCCCGCGCATGGGCCTGATCTCCCGCGACCAGACCACGTCGGGCCTCGTGACGGCCTGGCAGACGAGCCTGCCGGGCAGCGGGTACACCGACGTGCAGCCGCTGTTCGACGGGACGCGTGCGTTCGCCGCGTCGAACGGGCACGTGTACCGGCTCGACCCGGGTGACGGGCGCGTGCTCGCGCACAACTCGCTGCCGGGGCGCGGCAACCACGAGACCCGCGTCGCGTCCGACGGGACCCGGGTCTACGCGGGCATCGACGGGTACGTCGTCGCGATGGAGGCCGACGGCCTGCGCACGCAGTGGCAGACGTCGCTGCCCGGCTCGGGCTACGCGGTCACGAGCGTGATGGTCGCGCAGGACGGTGCGGTGTACGCGGCGTCGAACGGGCACGTGTACCGGCTCGACCCGGGCACCGGGCACGTGTCCGCGCACAACCCGCTGCCCGGCCGTGGGCGCGAGGAGGTGCGCCTGACGCTCACGCGCGGCACGCTCGCGGCCGGCACGAACGGGTACGTCGTCGGCCTGGCACCGGGCGACCTGGGGACGCGGTGGCAGACGAGCCTGCCGGGCGCCGGGTGGGACGTCGTGGACGTCGCCGGCGTCGAGGCGGGTGTGCTGGTCGGGTCGAACGGCCACGTGTACGTGCTCGACCCGGGCGACGGGCGCGTGCTGGCTCACAACGGGCTGTCGGGTCTGGGCTACCACCGCGTCGACGTCGCGTCGGCCGGGGACGCCGCGTTCGTCGGCACCGCGGGCCGCACGCTCGGGCTCGCGCTGGCCGGCCTCGGGGAGCGGTGGGGCCGCGACCTGTCGATCGCGACGGGCAAGGTGGTGCGGGTGCTCGCGCAGAACGGCTGGCTGTTCGCCGCCGTCAACGGGTACCTGTACCAGCTCGACCCCGCGACGGGCGCGGTGCTGTACACGAACGACCTGTCGGGCCGCGGGTTCCACGACGTGCAGCTCGCGTCCGACGGGGTCACCGTCTACTGCGGCATCGACGGGTACGTCGTCGGGGTGCACCCCGACCCGCGCTGACGCGTCCGTCCCCGTCGTCGTGCGCGGCGACGGGGACGGGCCCCGTCAGGACCCGGCGGCCCCGGCCCGCGCGCGGCGGCGCGCCGTCACGGCGTAGATCCCGACGACGACGGCCACGAGCCCGGCGGTCGCCGCGAGC
>JAEZZV010000130.1 GCA_023418375.1 Actinomycetes bacterium
TCCCCGCGCTGGTCGCGTCGGCCGTCGCCGCCTGCGACTCGCGGCGAGCCTCGGCGAGCGCCTGGGCCGCGTCGGTGAGCGCCGCCGGCCCCAGGTCCTCGGCGCGCACAGGAGAGGTGCCGGCCGGCCGGGCCGCGAACTCGGGGCCGAGCTCGTCCCCCCCAGCGCCGCCGAAGCCCTTGGCCACTGCCTTGAGCGCCGCACTGAACTCCGTCGGGATGAACCAGAACTTGTTCGCCTGGGTCCGCGCGATCTGCGGCAGCATCTGGAGGTACTGGTACGCCAGGAGCTTGGGGTCGGCGTCGCCGCGGTGGATGGCGTCGAAGACCTGGAGGATCGCGCGTGCCTCGCCCTCGGCCTGCAGGATCGCCGCCTGCGCGTTGCCCTCGGCCCGCAGGATCGCCGCCTGCTTCTCGCCCTCGGCCGTGAGGATGGCCGACTGCTTGACGCCCTCGGCCGTGAGGATCGCCGCGCGCCTGTCTCGCTCGGCGCGCATCTGCTGCTCCATCGCGCCCTGCACGCTCGCCGGCGGGTCGATGGCCTTGAGCTCCACCCGGTTCACGCGGACGCCCCAGCGTCCCGTCGCCTCGTCCAGCACGCCGCGCAGCTGGCCGTTGATCTGGTCGCGGCTCGTGAGCGTCTGCTCGAGGTCCATCGAACCGACGACGTTGCGCAGCGTGGTGACCGTGAGCTGCTCGATGCCGGCGAGGAAGTTGGCGATCTCGTACACCGCGGACTTCGGGTCCGTGACCTGGTAGTACACGACGGTGTCGATGCTGACGACGAGGTTGTCCGAGGTGATGACCGGCTGCGGCGGGAACGGCACGACCTGCTCGCGCAGGTCGACGTCCGCCCGGACGCGGTCGATGAACGGCACCAGGATGTGCAGGCCCGCGTCGAGCGTCCGCGAGTAGCGGCCGAGCCGCTCGACCACGTACGCCCGGGCCTGCTTGACGATCCGCACGGAGCGGACGAGCGCGATCACCACGAAGAGGACCAGCAGGGCCGCGATCACGTAGCCGGCAGTCACCAGGGGGTCGTTCACAGCGTGTTCTCCTCGGGCTGTCGGGGAGCGGCGGACCCGGCGGGTCCGGCCGTGTCGAGTGGCGTCACCACGGCGGTGGCACCGTCGATCCGCGTCACGCGGACCTCGGCGCCCTCGGCGACGACCGCTGGGCCGTCGACGCGGGCCGTCCAGACCTCGCCCGCGAGCTTGATCCGGCCGCCCCGCTCGCTGACCTCGGTGACGGCGACCCCCGTGCGGCCGACGTTCGCGGCCGCGTTGGTCTCCACGAGCGGCACGCGGGTGCGCAGATGGCGCAGCAGCCACGGCCGCAGCGCGGCGAGCAGGAGCGTGGAGGTGACGGCGAAGCCCAGGATCTGAGCCCAGATCGGGGCGCCGACGGCGGCGAGGCCACCCGCGGCGAGCGCCCCGCCCGCGAACATGACCAGAACCAGGTCGAGCGAGAGCATCTCCACGACGCCCAGGAGCAGTGCCGCCCCCAGCCACCAGACCCAGGCCATGACGCCTCCTTCGTGGTCAGCGTCTCGATCCTAGTCAGGCCGGTGGCTCCCAGGCATCGTCGGTGTCGCGGTCCGCGTGCACGACCGGCCGGCGCCGCCCTCGGTCAGGCCCGGGCGCGCGCGCTCCAGCGGTCCCCGTGCCGCTCCACCTCGAGCTCCAGCCCGAAGGCAGCCGACAGGCGCTCCGCCGTGAGGACGTCGGCGAGCGGCCCGGCGGCCGCCACCTGGCCGGCGCGCAGGAGCAGCGCGTGCGTGAAGCCCGCGGGGATCTCCTCCACGTGGTGCGTCACCAGGACCATCACCGGCGAGCGCGGGTCGCGGGCGAGCTCGGTGAGCGCGCCCAGGAGCTCCTCCCGGCCGCCCAGGTCGAGCCCGGCGGCCGGCTCGTCGAGCAGGAGGAGCTCGGGGTCCGTCATCAGCGCCCGCGCGATCTGGACGCGCTTGCGCTCGCCCGAGCTGAGGGTGCCGAAGCTGCGGTCGGCGAGGTCAGCGACGCCGAAGACGTCGAGGAGAACGAGCGCCCGCTCGTGGTCGAGCGCCTCGTACCGCTCCCGCCACCGGCCCGTCATGCCGTACGCCGCGGTGAGGACCACGTCCAGCACGCGCTCCGACGGCAGGATCCGGTCCGCGAGCGCCGCGGAAGCGACCCCGATGCGCGGCCGGAGCTCGAACAGGTCGACGGTGCCGAGCCGGGATCCCAGGACGGTGGCCGTGCCGCTGCTCGGGTGCATCCGAGCCGACGCGATCTGCAGCAGGGTGGTCTTGCCCGCGCCGTTGGGGCCGAGCACCACCCAGCGCTCGCCCTCGGCCACACGCCACGAGATCGCGTCCAGGATGGTGGTCGCGCCGCGGCGCAGCGTCACGTCGTGCAGGTCGAGCACCATGGCCCCGACCCTAACGTGCGCCCGGCGCACCCTGCCGGAGCGGCTAGGTTGGCCCGGTGAGCGCGCCGGTCCTCGACCTGCCGCGGTCGGTCACCCTGGCCGCGTGGCTCCCGCACGTCCGCGGTCACGCCGCGACGGCCGAGCGTGCCGTGGCAGGGGTCACGAACGACGACGAGCCGCACACGGTGCAGGCCGAGGACGGTGCCACCGCCCCTGGCGCGCGCCTGGCCGACCTCGTGCTCGCGTGGGGCCGACCGGACGTCGCGGTCACCGCCGTCCTGCCCGCGCCCGGCGACGTCGTCGGCGTGCCCGCCGAGACGAGCGCGGCGGCCGTCGACGCCGGCGAGTGCGTCCTCGTGCAGACACCGGACGGTGCGTTCGCCGCCGTGCCGCAGATCGAGCAGTTCGGCAGCCCGGCCGAGCCCGGGCACCTCGTGACGTGGCGGGTGGTCCGGGTGTCGCCCTGGACCCTGGGCGTGCTGGGCGCGGTCGGCGGGCTCGCCGACGCCGAGCGCGAGC
>JAEZZV010000219.1 GCA_023418375.1 Actinomycetes bacterium
GCCCCGAAGGCCGCCGCCGCGCAGGTTGTCAGGGATATCGGCTTCATCCGTGCGATCTCTCAGGTCTCAGAGCCTGTCGGCATCGAGGATCGCCTGCGCGAATTCGCGCGGCGCCTCCTGCGGCGGGTTATGGCCGATGCCACCCTTGAACAGCCGGTGCTCGTATTTGCCGGTGAAGCGCTTGGCATAGGCTGCCGGCTCCGGATGAGGGGCGCCATTGGCATCGCCCTCGATGGTGATGGTCGGCACTCCGATGCTCGGGAAGCCGGCGAGCTTCTGCTCCAGCGCATCGAACTGCGCTTCGCCCTGCGCCAGGCCGAGCCGCCAGCGGTAGTTGTGGATCGAGATGGCGACATGGTCCGGATTGTCGAAGGCCTTGGCCGAGCGCGCGAAGGTGGCGTCGTCGAATTTCCACTGCGGCGAAGCGAGCTCCCAGATCAGCCGGGCGAAGTCGTGCGTGTGCTTGGCGTAGCCCGCAGCGCCCCGCTCGGTGGCGAAATAGAACTGGTACCACCATTGCAATTCGGCCTTGGGCGGCAGCGGCGGCTTGTTCGCGTCCTGGCTGCCGATGAGATAGCCGCTGACCGAGACCAGCGCCTTGACGCGCTCGGGCCAGAGTGCGGCGACGATGTCGGCAGTGCGTGCGCCCCAATCATAGCCGCCGATGACGGCCTTCTCGATCTTCAGCGCATCCATGAAGGCGATGATGTCGGTGGCGAGCGCCGCCTGCTGGCCGTTGCGCGGGGTATCTGCCGACAGGAAGCGGGTCGAACCGTAGCCGCGCAGATGCGGCACGAGCACCCGGTATCCGGCTTTGGCCAGGATCGGCGCGACATCGACATAGCTGTGGATGTCATAGGGCCAGCCATGGAGCAGCAGAACCGGCGGGCCATCGGCCGGGCCGTCCTCTGCATAGCCGACATCGAGCACGCCGGCCTTGACCTGCTTCAGCGCGGCGAAGGTCGTATGGGCACTCGGGCCTGCCGCTGGCGACGCGGCCGAAGACGGTGAACGTGCCTGGGCCCGGGCGCCGCCGATCGCGGCAAACGGGGCGAGCGTGGCTCCCAGTGCGAGGGCGCTCAGGAGACTGCGACGGGGCTGATCGATCTGTTCCGACATGGCTCTCTTCCTGATTGAATGTCGCGGAAAGAAGAGCCCGGCCCCTGTGTCGAGGCTGTGTCGGCATAGGCGGGATTTGTAAGCGTTCGCCCGTTTCAAAGGGCGCGATACACGCGGATACAAACCGCTCGCCCGTCCCCGGGGCCGCATCGCAGGCCGATGCGGACGGACGGTGCCTCCCGTGTTGCAATGTATCGAGGCGCCGAGGAAACACGCTTCGTTACAAATCGGCCCGTTCGCAAAACAATCACGACATCTCGGGTTGGGAAACGCTCTCCCACCCGCCGCCGCTCATGGCGGCGCCAGAGACGGAGCGTTCCATGATCACGATCGAGAAGGTCCTCTATACCGGCCGCGTCCACACCACCGGCGGCCGCGACGGCGCTTCGCGCAGCTCCGACGGCAAGCTCGACATCAAGCTGTCGCCTCCCGGCAGCGCCGGTGCCGGCACCAATCCGGAGCAGTTGTTTGCTGCCGGCTGGTCGGCCTGCTTCATCGGCGCGATCGGCCTGGCCGCGGGCAAGCGCAAACTCGCCCTGCCGGCGGACCTTGCCGTCGATGCCGAGGTCGATCTCGGCATGACGGACGGTGCGTATTTCCTGCAGGCGCGCCTGCGCGTCAGCCTTCCCGGCCTCGACCGCGAACTGGCGCAGAGCCTCGTCGATGAGGCCCACCAGACCTGCCCGTACTCCAAGGCCACGCGCGGCAACATCCATGTGGAACTGAGCGTGGCCTGAGGAAGCCATGGCGCGGAGGCGGTGATCGCCTCCGCATCGGAGACGATGACATGACCATCAATCGCAAAAGGAAGTTCGCCTTCGTCCTGTTGGCGATCACGGCCCTGGCTGCCGTGCCTTGCGCCTGGGATGCCAGCGATATCCGCGACGCGTCCTGGCTTCCGGCGGTGTTCGCGACGCTTGCCGGCCCACAGCGCTAGCGCACGAAACCCCGCCTCTCCAGCCGACCCGTCTCCCCAAAAGGACGGGCTGGAGAGCGAAGCATTCCCGCCATCGGCCCGACATTCAGCGGAGCCGGCCGATGGCGACCACCGATCCATCACGTCGCTTTGGAGTTAGGCTATGACAACGGAATTCTCACATCCGACCCGCCGGCATCTGCTGGCTGGCGCGGCGGCGGCCGGAGCTGTCGGCGCGCTCCTTCCCGGCGTGGCTCATGCCGCAGCGCCGGGAGATGCCACGGCGATCCGGCCCTTCCGCATCGACGTCCCGCAGGAGGCGATCGACGACCTGCGCCGCCGTATCGCGCTGACCCGCTGGCCGGACAAGGAAACGGTCAACGACCGATCGCAGGGCGTTCCGCTGGCCAGGCTCAAGCCCTTGGTCGAGTATTGGGGCGCTGGCTACGATTGGCGCAAGGGCGAAGCCAAGCTCAATGCCCTGCCGCAATTCGTCACCACGATCGACGGGCTCGACATCCAGTTTGCCCATGTGCGCTCGAAGCATCCCCATGCCCTGCCGATGATCATGACGCATGGCTGGCCGGGCTCGCTGTTCGAGCTTCTGAAGGTTGTCGGCCCACTGACCGACCCCACGGCCCATGGCGGACGCGCCGAGGATGCCTTCCACCTCGTCCTGCCGACCTATCCGCATTACGGCTTCTCGGGGCGCCCGACCGGAACCGATTGGGGCCCGGCCCATGTCGCCCGCGCCTGGGA
>JAEZZV010000244.1 GCA_023418375.1 Actinomycetes bacterium
GCCCAGGACGGCGCCGGGGGGGTCGCCTGAGCAGCCGGCTGGGCCGGCAGCACCTGGGTGGCCTGGGCGCGCGCGGCGAGCGCGGCGTCGACCGCCGGCTCCCCGAGGCTCTTGAGCCAGTCGAGCAGCGCGGGGTACGTGCTCGGGTTGGCAGCGACGGCCGGACGCAGGTCCGGACGCTGGGCTGCGATGTCGGCCAGCACCTGGCCGGACGTCTGGGGGTCCGACGCCTGCGCGGCGGTGTAGTTCTCGGGCTGAGTCATGCCGTCCCTCCTGACCTCGCCGGAGGGGGCGAGGGTGTGTGCTTGGACGAGCGCGCTGCGACGGACGACGCACCCCGCTCACGGGAGACCGTATCGCCAGCGGACACCCCGCGGGGACGCCCTCGGCGGGTGAGTATGGGCCCGTTTCGCCCGCTGGGCACAATGCCCCGACCATGATCGGTTATGTGCCTTCGCCTGCTCCCGCCGGGGGCGTCAGAGCAGCGAGGGGAAGACCCCGAAATAGGCCAGGAGCAGGAGGAGGACGCTCGAGCCCCCGAAGGCTGCGGCGAGGGCCCAGCCGCCGGCGCGGTCGCGCGCGGCGGACGCCACGCCCCGGCGACGCCCGTCCAGGATGCGCGAGACGAGCACCACGGCCGCGACGGTGGCGGCGATCGCCAGCACCCGTACGGCGAGCCAGCCGCCCTGCACGAAGACGTCGTTGCGCCGGTAGTTCTGCGCGAGCGAGGCGACGGTGAGCAGATAGCCCGCCAGACCGACGAACGACGAGGAGCTGCCGGCGGCCATCACGACCAGCGGCGCGCGGACGCCGTCCGCGAGCGACCGTTCGCGGTGGCCACGCAGCCGGCGGACCAGAAAGATCATCGGGACGAGCAGGAGGGCGCCCCAGCCGGCCACGAGGGCCGCGAGCAGCAGGTCGCCCTCGGCGAACCACCGCGGTCGCTCGACGGGGCCCGCCCGGAACCGCTGGTACGGCTGCGCCCCGGCGATCGACGGCTGCGCGTCGGCCGCATCCGGCAGCGCCTGGATCCACGCGGCCAGGTCCCGGGCGAAGTCCGGCACGAGCACGTGGTCGATCTTGATGCCGTGGTCGGCGCCCTCGTAGTACCGCACGGTGACGTCGTCGTTGCCCGCCACCGCCAGGTCCGCGATGAGCTGCTCCGCACCCTGGATCGTCGGCATCGCCGCGTCGCCCGTCCCGTAGACCACCAGGAGCGGCTGGCGCATGCGTTGCTGGAAGGGCTGGGAGTCGAAGTCCACGTACGCGAAGCCCCCGCCCGGGAACTCCATGCCGACGATCCTCGGGATCGCCGTGAAGACCTCGACCGGGACCCCCGTGTTGCGCAGGTAGGAGTCGACGGCGAAGGCCGCCTGCTGGCGGGGCGGCACGACCGGCGCGGCCACCAGGACCGTGAACGCCACCGACGGGTTGTCCGCGGCCATCACGGGGACGATCCAGGCTCCCTCGCTCTCCCCGTACACCCCCACCCGGTCCGGGTCGACGCCGGGCAGCCGGCGCAACAGCTCGACGCTACGGAGGTAGTCGTTCGCCATCGTGACGTAGCTGCGGTCACGCGTCGTGTAGGTGTCGAGGCGCTTGTTGGGCACCATCGTGACGATCCCGGCGCTGGCGAGCGCCTCCGCCTGCTCGACGAAGGCGATCTCGTACCGACCGGTCCCGGCGCCGTGGACGAACACCAGGCCCGGCCGCGGCCCTTCCGCGCCCACCGGCTCGCTGATCCGCGCCTGAATGGTCGCGCCCGCGAGCTCGACCTCGACGATCGACGTGGCCACCTCGTACGTGCCGACCGGGTCGGTCCCGGCGGACTCGCCGATCGCGGTGTCGGGGCTCGCGACCTCGATGGTCTCCGTGAACGGGACGGGGTCCCACGACGGACCGGACACGGTCCCGACGACGCCGAGCCCCAGCACCGCGACGGCGCTGGAGACGGCGATGCGGTAGCGCACGGATCGGGAGTCTAGTCAGCGCGGACGACGCCGCCCGGTCGACGGGCGGGCGGACGTGGGCTCAGAACCCGAGACGGTGCAGCTGCTTGGGGTCGCGCTGCCAGTCCTTGGCGACCTTCACGTGCAGGTCCAGGTACACCCGCGCGCCCAGGAGCGCCTCGATGCCGTGCCGGGCCCGGCTCCCGACGTCGCGCAGACGCGAGCCGCCCTTGCCGATCACGATCGCCTTCTGGCTCTCGCGCTCCACGAAGAGCGTCACGCGCACGTCGAGGAGCGGCCGGTCGGCGTCGCGCCCCTCGCGCGGCACGATCTCCTCCACCACCACGGCGAGCGAGTGCGGCAGCTCGTCGCGCACGCCCTCCAGGGCTGCCTCGCGCACGAGCTCGGCGACCATCACGTGCTCCGGCTCGTCGGTGAGCTCCCCGTCGGGGTACAGCGCCGGCCCGGGCGGCAGGTGCCCCACCAGCACGTCCACGAGGGTGTCGACCTGGTAGCCGTCCACCGCGCTCACGGGCACGATGTCGGCCCAGTCGCCGAGCTCGGAGAGCGCGAGAAGGTGCTCGGCGAGGCGGGCCTTGCCCACCAGGTCGGCCTTGGTCGCCACCGCGACGACGGGCGTCCGCGAGGAGGCCGGACCGAGCCGGGCCACCTGCTCGGCGATGTAGCGGTCGCCGGGGCCGACGCGCTGGTCGGCGGGCATGCAGAACACCACGACGTCGACCTCGCCGAGCGTGGCGAGGACCATCTCGTTGAGCCGCTCACCCAGGAGGGTGCGCGGCCGGTGCAGCCCCGGCGTGTCCACGAGCACGAGCTGGGCGTCGGGGCGGTGCACCACGCCGCGGATGACGTGCCGGGTCGTCTGCGGACGCCCCGACGTGATGGCGACCTTCTGCCCCACGAGGGCGTTGGTCAGCGTCGACTTGCCGGCGTTCGGCCGCCCGACGACGCACGCGAAGCCCGACCGGTGCTCATCGACCCCGGCCTCCCGTGCGCCGGACCGCTCGTCGGTCTCGTTCATCCGTCGCTCTCCTCGTCCTCGGCCACGCGCTCGGCGAGCACGGTGGCGACCTGCTTGCGGCGGCCCTCGACGCGGTCGGCCGTGAGCCGCAGCCCGGCCACCTCGGCGCTCGAGCCCGCGAGCGGCACCTTGCCCAGGGCCTTGGCGAGCAGCCCGCCGGCGGTGTCCACGTCGTCGTCGTCGATCTCCAGGCCGAACAGGTCGCCCAGCTCGTCCAGGGGCAGCCGGGACGGGACGCGGAACGCCCCGTCGCCGAGGGACTCGACCTCGGGCGCGGCCTGGTCGTGCTCGTCGGTCAGCTCGCCCACGATCTCCTCGAGTGCGTCCTCCACCGTGACGAGGCCCGCGATGCCGCCGAACTCGTCGACGACCATCGCGAGGTGCGAGGCCCCCGCCTGGAGGTCGTGCAGGAGGTCGTCCACCGGCTTGGACTCGGGCACGAACACCGGGCGGCGCAGCAGCCCGTCCACCGACTCGTCCTGGTCACCGACCGTGTACATCCGGCGCACGACGTCCTTGAGGTAGAGCACGCCGACTACGTCGTCGACCGACTCCCCCACCACCGGCACGCGCGAGTAGCCCGACTTGAGGAAGAGGCCCAGCGCCTTGCGCAGCGGCGTCCCGGCCGGAAGCGTGATCATCTCGGTGCGCGGCACCATGACCGCGCGGGTGATCGTGTCCCCCAGCTCGAGGACCGAGCGGAACATCTCGCCCTCGTCGGCCTCGATCGCCTCGGACGCCTCGGCGCGGTCCAGCATGTCGAGGATCCGCGAGTCGTCGATCGGCTCCGCGGCGACAGGGACGAGCCCGCGCAGCGGGCGCGCCGCGACGCGCGCCGCGGCCAGGAGTCCGGCGGTCGCCGAGAGCGTCGACTCGGGCATGGCGCGCGCGACGGCGCGGGGCACCGCGCGCACGACGACGAGGGCGATCGCCGCGAGCAGGAGCAGGGCCAGCAGCAGGACCTGCCACCAGACGAGGCCCGCCGCGGCCAGCACGACGGTGACGCAGATCGCGGCGACGGCCTCGAGC
>JAEZZV010000298.1 GCA_023418375.1 Actinomycetes bacterium
CACCCACGACGTCGACGAGGCGCTCTACCTCGCCGACCGCGTCGTGCTCCTGGGCCGGCCCACGGGCGCGCCGCGCACCGCGCCGAGCACGGTGCGCGAGGTGCTCACCGTGCCGGGTGCCCGCCCCCGCGACCGCGGCGACGCCGACCTGGCGCTGCTGCGCGCGCGCCTCCTCGACGGGCTCGGCGTGCCCAGCCACCACGCCGACCCGCCCTCTCCCGACCTGCACCACTCCATCTGACCCCGGCCGTCCGTCTGACCCGGCCGCCCGTCCGACCCGGCCCGCCACCCGGCGGACCGTCCGCACCACGAAGGGGACCCCATGAGGATCCGAACCGCCCTGTCGGTCACCGCGACGATCTCCGCCGCCCTGATGCTCGGCGGCTGCCTCGCGGGCGAGTCCGCGACGACGTCGAGCACCCCCGCAGCCGACGCTGCCGGCGCCACCACCGCCACCGAGGACGACGCCACGCAGTGGAGCGCCGACACCCTCACCCTCGACTTCGCGACCTACAACCCCCTCTCCCTGATCATCAAGGACCAGGGGTGGCTGGAGGACGAGCTCGACGGCGTCACCGTCACCTGGACGCAGTCCGCCGGCTCGAACAAGGCGAACGAGGCGCTGCGGGCGAGCGCGATCGACCTCGGCTCGACCGCCGGCTCGGCCGCACTCCTCGCGCGGGCGAACGGCTCGCCCATCCGGACCGTGGCGATCTACACGCAGCCCGAGTGGGCAGCGATCGTCGTGCCCGCGGGCTCCGACATCGACTCGGTGGAGGACCTGCGCGGGCGGTCGGTCGCCGCGACCAAGGGCACCGACCCGTACTTCTTCCTGCTCCAGGCGCTCGAGGCGCACGGCGTCGGCCTGGACGAGGTCGAGGTGCAGAACGTGCAGCACGCCGACGGCCGCGTCGCCCTGGAGAACGGGTCCGTCGACGCATGGTCGGGCCTGGACCCGATGATGGCCGACACCGAGCTCAACGCCGGGTCGCGCCTCGTGTACCGCAACATCGACTTCAACACCTACGGCTTCCTCAACGTCCGCGACGAGTACGCGGACGCGCACCCCGACGTCGTCCAGGCCGTCGTCGACGCCTACGAGAAGGCGCGCGCGTGGGCCCTGGCGAACCCCGAGGAGACGGCCGCGATCCTCGCCGAGGTGGCCGCGATCGACCTGGCCATCGCCGAGAAGGTCATCCTCGAGCGCACGGTCATCGACGTGGACCCCGTGCCGGGCGAGGCCCAGCGCTCGGTCCTCGAGGTCGTCGGGCCGATCTTCGTGGAGTCCGGGGACGTCTCCGGCCAGGCCCAGATCGACGACGCGCTCGACGCTCTGCTCGACCCGACCTTCGCGACGCAGGCCGACCCGTCGCGCATCGGCGACTGACGCCGCGCCGCCCCTCCCCGTCCGCAGCACCCAGGAGCCAGCCATGACGATCCCCGGCACCCTCGGCACCGGACCCGTGACGGACGCCCACGGGCAGCCCCTGCGTGCGCTGAACCCGTTCGACGCGCGGGCGGAGGACCCCTCTGCCCGCGCGTCGGGCCCACCGCTCGCCGAGGCGCCGGACGCGGGGACGCCGACGGGCGCCCCGAGCCCGAGGGCCCCGCGCGGACGCGGGAGGACGAGGCGAGTCGCGCTCGCCGCCGTCGTGCCCCTCGCCGTGCTGGCGACCTGGCACGTGCTCACGGCGGTCACCGGCTACTTCGGCCCGTTCGAGCTGCCCGCGCCCCTGGCGGTGTGGGACGCCGGCGTCGAGCTCGCCGAGCGCGGCGAGCTGGCGACCCACGTGCTGATCTCGGTGCAGCGGGTGCTGCTCGGCTTCGCGGCCGGGTCCGCCGTCGGGCTCGTGCTCGGGGCGGTCATCGGGCTCTCGCGGCTCGCCGACACCCTGCTGGCCGGCACCCTCGGCGCCCTGCGCGCGGTCCCGTCGCTCGCCTGGGTGCCGCTCCTGCTCATCTGGCTGAAGTTCGGCGAGGACTCGAAGGTGACGCTCATCGCCATCGGCGCGTTCTTCCCGGTCTACACGACGGTCGCGTCCGCCCTGCGGCACGTCGACCCGCACCTGGTCGAGGCCGGCCGGGCGTTCGGCCTGCGCGGCGCCCGGCTGCTCCTGCGCGTCCAGCTGCCCGCGGCGACGCCCGCCGTCGTGTCCGGCCTGCGCCTGGCCCTCGCCCAGGCGTGGCTCTTCCTCGTGGCGGCCGAGCTCATCGCGTCGTCGATGGGCCTCGGCTTCCTGCTCAACGACTCGCAGAACAACGGCCGGACGGACCGGATCCTGCTGGCCATCGTGCTGCTCGCCGTCCTGGGCAAGACCACTGACGCCCTCGTCGGGGTGGTCGAGCGCCGCCTGCTGGCCAGGTGGTGACCGTGCCGGAGACGTGGAACGTCGGGCCCGCCGAGCACGCGCACCTGTCGACGCTGGCCGACGCCGACCCCGTCGCCTTCTGGGAGCACGCGGCCGACCGGCTCGACTGGGCGGAGCGCTGGCACACCGCGCACACCTGGGCGCCGGCGGTGCCCGACCCGGACCGTCACGGGGACCTCACGGTCCCGCGCGCGACGTGGTTCGAGGGCGGCCGCCTCAACGCGGCCGTGCAGTGCGTCGACCGGCACGTCGCCGCCGGCCACGGCGACCGCGTCGCTCTGTACTTCGAGGGGGAGGCGGGTGACCGGCGCACGGTCACCTACGCCGAGCTGCAGCGCGA
Organism: Actinomycetes bacterium; assembly: GCA_023418375.1. Taxonomy (GTDB): domain Bacteria; phylum Actinomycetota; class Actinomycetes; order Actinomycetales; family Cellulomonadaceae; genus Actinotalea. Next base: position 2,710 of record JAEZZV010000298.1, read on the forward strand.
GGTCGCGCGGGCAGCGAACGCGCTGACCGCGCTGGGCGTCGGCCCCGGCGACCGCGTGGTCGTCTACCTGCCGGTGCTCGTCGAGACGATCGTCGCGACGCTGGCCATCGCCCGGATCGGGGCGGTGCACTCGCTCGTCTTCGGCGGCTTCTCGGCCGAGGCGCTGCGGTTCCGGCTCGCGGACCTTCGCGCGAAGGTGCTCGTCACGTCCGACGGCCAGGTGCGCCGGGGCCGGGCCGTCGCGACCAAGGCCACCGCCGACGAGGCGATCGCCGGCCTGGACCACGTCGAGCACGTGCTCGTGGTCCGGCGCACGGGCGACGCCACACCCGGCCTCCCCTGGACCCCGGGCCGCGACGTGTGGTGGCACGAGGCCCTCGCCTCGGCCGCAGACAGCCACGAGCCCGAGGCGTTCGACGCCGAGCACCCCCTGTTCGTCATCTACACCTCCGGCACGACCGGCCGCCCGAAGGGCCTGGTGCACACGACGGGCGGGTACCTCGTGCAGGCGGCCTGGACGCACTGGGCGTGCTTCGACGCGCGCCCCGACGACGTCTACTGGTGCACCGCCGACCTCGCCTGGGTCACCGCGCACACCTACGTCCTCTACGGTCCGCTCGCGAACGGCGTGACGCAGGTGCTCTACGAGGGCACGCCCGACACCCCGCACGCGGCGCGGCACTTCGAGATCCTCGAGCGGTACCGGGTCACGACCTACTACACCGCCCCCACACTGGTCCGGACGCTCGCCACGAGGTTCCCCGCCGGGCCGCCACCGGAGTACGACCTGTCCTCCGTCCGCCTGCTCGGCAGCGTCGGCGAGGCGATCAACCCGGCAGCCTGGCAGTGGTTCCACGACCACGTCGGCGCCGGCCACGCGCCGGTCGTCGACACCTGGTGGCAGTCGGAGACCGGCGCGGCGATGATCGCCCCGCTGCCGGGCGTCAGCGCCCGGAAGCCCGGCTCGGCGACCCGCCCCCTGCCCGGGATCGCGGTGGCGGTGGTGGACGACGACGGGGCCCCCGTCCCGCCCGGGACGCCCGGCCTCCTCGTGGTGCAGCGACCCTGGCCGGGCATGGCCCGGACCGTCTGGGGTGACCCCGAGCGGTACCGCGACGCCTACTGGTCCCGCTTCTCCCGCCAGGGCTGGTTCCTCGCCGGCGACGGCGCCCGGGTCGACGAGGACGGCGACATCTGGCTGCTGGGCCGGATCGACGAGGTCATCAACGTCTCCGGCCACCGGCTGTCGACGGTCGAGATCGAGTCCGCGCTGGTCTCGCACCCGCTCGTCGGTGAGGCCGGCGTCACCGGGGTGCCCGACGAGGTCACCGGCCAGTCGGTCGCGGCGTTCGTCGTCCCGAGCCGTCCGCCCGGCGACGCCGGCGACCCATCGGCCTGGGCCGCACGAGCCACGGAGGTGTCCGCCGAGCTGGGCGCGCACGTCGCACGCGTCATCGGGCCCGTCGCCCGTCCGCGCCGCGTGGTGGTCGTCCCGGACCTGCCCAAGACCCGGTCGGGCAAGATCATGCGGCGGCTGCTCGCCGACCTCGTCGCGGGTGACAGGCTGGGGGACGTCACCTCGCTCACCGACGCCGGCAGCGTCCACCGGATCGCTGCGGTCCTCGCGGCGGGCTCGAGCACCGACAGGGAGGACGTCGCATGACCGACCGCCAGTGGGGCTTCCGCACCAGGGCGCTGCACGCGGGCGGCGTGCCCGACGCCGCGACGGGCGCCCGGGCCGTGCCGATCTACCAGACCACGAGCTTCGTCTTCGACGACACCGCCGACGCCGCGAGCCTGTTCGCGCTGCAGAAGTACGGGAACATCTACTCCCGCATCGGCAACCCCACGGTCGCCGCGCTCGAGGAGCGCATCGCCTCGCTCGAGGGCGGCATCGGGGCCGTCGCGACGGCGTCGGGGATGGCGGCCGAGTTCATCACGTTTGCCGCGCTGGTGGGCGCCGGGGACCATGTCGTCGCGGCGGGTGCGCTGTACGGGGGCACCGTCACCCAGCTCGACGTGACGCTGCGCAGGTTCGGTGTCGACACGACCTTCGTGCCGGGCACGGACCCGGCGGACTACGCCGCCGCGATCCGGCCCGAGACGAAGGTCGTGTACGTCGAGGTCATCGGCAACCCGTCCGGGGAGATCGCCGACCTCGCCGCGCTGGCCGACGTCGCGCACGCGGCCGGCGTGCCGCTCGTCGTCGACGCGACGCTCGCCACGCCCTACCTGTGCCGCCCGCTCGAGCACGGGGCCGACATCGTCATCCACTCGGCGACCAAGTTCCTCGGCGGGCACGGCACGACGCTCGGCGGCGTTGTCGTCGAGAGCGGCCGGTTCGACTGGGGCAACGGGAGGTTCCCCCAGATGACCGAGCCCGTCACCTCCTACGGCGGGGTGCGCTGGTGGGAGAACTTCGGCGAGTACGGCTTCCTGACCAAGCTGCGCAGCGAGCAGCTGCGCGACATCGGGCCCGCGCTCTCGCCGCAGGCGGCGTTCCAGCTGCTCCAGGGCGTGGAGACCCTGCCGCAGCGGATGGACGCGCACCTGGCCAACGCGCGCGTGGTCGCGCAGTGGCTCGAGGCCGACCCGCGCATCGGGTACGTGAACTGGGCGGGCCTGCCCTCCCACCCGCACCACGAGCGCGCGGCACGCTACCTGCCGGCCGGGCCGGGCGCGGTGTTCTCCTTCGGCATCCGGGGCACCGGGAGCGTCGACGGACGGACGGCCGGCCAGGTCTTCATCGAGTCGCTGCAGCTCGCCAGCCACCTGGCCAACATCGGCGACGCGCGGACTCTGGTCATCCACCCCGCCTCCACGACGCACCAGCAGCTCTCGGGTGATCAGCTCATCGCCGCAGGTGTGCCGGCCGACCTCGTGCGCATCTCGGTGGGCCTGGAGGACGTCGAGGACATCCTGTGGGACCTCGACAACGCGCTCACGGTGGCGGTCGGGCCACGCGGCCCCCGCCGGACGGAGGTGACCCGATGACGCCACCGCTCCCCCTCGGCCCCGTCGCCGGCGGCGACGCGTGCGCCGTGCCGGCCGCCGCCGGCGCGGCGCCCGGGCACTCGGCCGAGCGCACCT
>JAEZZV010000311.1 GCA_023418375.1 Actinomycetes bacterium
AGGTGCGCGTGCTCGCGCCGAGCCCGCCCGGGACGACGACGCCGCGCCGCGCGAGCCGGCGCGTCGCGTCGAGGCGCACCCGCCGCACGGCGAACTCGCTCACGCGGCCCTCGCGACCGATGAACGACCACGTCAGTGCCATGACGTCGCGCCGCGTGCCGGACTGGTCCGGTGGCCGGTAGCGCGGCCAGTCGTCGCTCTCGCCCGCTGCCAGCACGGAGGCGAGCATGGTGATGACGGCGGCGACGAGGCCGACGAGCGCGGCGTCGGCCCAGCGCAGGCCGACGACGGCCGCGCCGAACGTGAACCCGCCGAAGGCCAGTGCGGGGCGCCACAGGAGGGCGGTCACGGGCGCACCTCGCCGTCCGTACCGCCGTCAGGAGCACGGTCGTCGGGAGCACCGCCATCGGGAGCACCGCCGTCGGGGACACCGCCGTCGGGCGCACCGCCGTCGACGGGCCCGTCGAGCACGACCTCCACCTCGTCCAGGTGCGCGGCGTCGGGATCGCCGAGCCCCTCGGCGAGCGTTTTGAGCGCGGCGAGCGCGGTGGCGACGTCGGCGGCCGTCATCGGGTCGTCGCTGAACCGGGCGCGCAGGTAGAGCGCGAGTAGCGCGCGGGTGGCGGCGGGGTCCACGGGGGTCCGGTCGAGGACGTCGACGGTGAACTCGGTCGGGGTCTGGGTGCGCTTGCGAGGGACGCCGGACCGGCCCGCCGCGTCCTCGAGGTGCACCCACGCCGCGACGACCGCCTCGGTCGGGGGCACGCGCCGCCGGACGAGCAGGTCCGCGCCGGCGACGGCCGCGCGCAGCGCGGGCAGGTCCGGCTGCGCGACGCCCGGGCCGCGCAGGGTGTCGCCCGCGTCCAGGCCCGCGTCGTCGGGAGCCTCCGGGGGGAGCTCGACGGGGTGCCGCCGGAACCAGCGCACCACCAGGTACGCGATCCACAGTGCCACGACCGCGAGCAGCCCGACGCCGAGCCAGGTGAGGTCCCACGGCTGGACCTCCCCCCGGCCGACGAGCTCGGCCAGCCGCAGCTCGGGCTGGGCCTGCTGCGGGGGCTGGACCAGCACCGGATCGGGCGGCTCCCACGGCAGCAGCGACTGCGAGCGCATCGGCGGGTCCCACGGGCCGGCGAGGGCGGCCCCGAGGACCGCGACGACGAGCAGCGCGATGACGCCCGCGAGCCGCCCCGGCGGATCGGCCGGGCCGTGTCGCTCAGGACGCGCGGGCCGGTCCGCGTCCGGGCCGGAGGCGGCCGGCGGTCCACCGGGACGCGACCGACCGTCGCCCTCGGACCAGGGCGACGTCCTCCCCGCGTCCTCGCGTCCCGCCACCTGCACATTCTGGCCCGGCGAGCACCCCCGAGTCCGAAGGCTTTCCGACGTCGTCCCACCGGACCCACCCGAACCACCGGACCCAGCCGTCCCGCCCGCCCTGGCCGTGAGATTGATGGGGTCGGGAGGGGCAGGGGGGGGCGGGGTGGGGTGGGCGTGGACTCGGCCGCCGCGCGTCGGACCGGCGGTGGGAGGATGCGGCCATGCCTCACGACGCGCAGTCTCCCGACGCGCCCGCCCGCACGCGCCGCAGCCTCGCCGACTCCGACATCGCCCTCGGGCCGCTCGACGGGCGCTACCGCGCCGCCGTCGCCCCGCTGGTCGACCACCTGTCGGAGGCCGCGCTCAACCGCGAGCGCGTGCACGTCGAGGTCGAGTGGCTCGTCCACCTGTGCGCGGCCGGCGTCGTCCCCGGCGCCCCCGCGCTCGCCGACGCCGACGTCGCCTACCTGCGCGCGATCGTCGACGGGTTCGACGCCGGCACCGTCGCCGAGCTCGCCGAGATCGAGCGCGTCACCGTGCACGACGTGAAGGCGGTCGAGTACCTGATCCGCCGCCGCATCGACGCCGCCCCCGCGGCCCTCGGCGAGACCACCGCGCTCCCGGCCGTCGCCGAGCTCGTGCACTTCGCCTGCACCAGCGAGGACGTCAACAACCTGGCGTACGCGCTCATGGTGCAGGGCGCCGTCGGGCAGGTGTGGCTCCCCGCGGCCCGCGGCCTGGTCGCCGACCTCGCCGGGATGGCCCGCGCCCTGGCCGACGTCCCGATGCTCGCCCGCACCCACGGCCAGCCGGCCACGCCGACGACGCTCGGCAAGGAGCTCGCCGTCCTCGCGCACCGACTCGAGCGGCAGCTGCGGCGGACCGAGCGGGCCGAGTACCTGGGCAAGCTCAACGGCGCGACCGGCACGTACGGCGCGCACCTGGCCGCCGTCCCGGGCGCCGACTGGCCTGAGGTCTCGCGGACGTTCGTCGAGAGCCTCGGCCTCACCTGGAACCCGCTGACCACGCAGATCGAGTCGCACGACTGGCAGGCCGAGCTCTACGCGGACGTCGCGCGGTTCAACCGGGTGCTGCACAACCTCGCGACCGACGTCTGGACGTACATCTCCTTGGGCTACTTCGCGCAGGTGCGCGGCCAGGGGACGGTGGGCAGCTCGACGATGCCGCACAAGGTCAACCCGATCCGGTTCGAGAACGCCGAGGCGAACCTCGAGATCTCCTCCGCCCTGCTCGACACGCTCGGCGCCACCCTGGTCACCTCCCGCCTCCAGCGCGACCTCACGGACTCGACGACGCAGCGCAACATCGGCCCGGCGTTCGGTCACTCGCTGCTCGCGATCGACAACGTGCGCCGCGGGCTGGCCGGCCTGGACGCCGACCCCGCCGCGATGGCGCGGGACCTCGACGCGAACTGGGAGGTGCTCGGGGAGCCGATCCAGACGGCGATGCGCGCGGCCGCCGTCGCGGGCGTGCCCGGCATGGAGAACCCGTACGAGCGTCTCAAGGAGCTCACCCGGGGTCACCGCGTCACCGGCGAGGACCTGCGCGCGTTCGTGGCCGGCCTCGGCCTGCCCGACGACGCCGCCGCTCGCCTCGCCGCGATGACGCCCGCCTCCTACACGGGCCTGGCGTCCGCGCTGGTGGAGCGCTACCTCGACGCCTGAGCCGTGCCCGACCTCAGCCGTCGACGACGACGGTGCCGATGATCTTGTCGGCGAACGTCTGGCGCTTGGCGTCCCACAGCGGCCAGAGGTAGCCGAGGTAGAAGAAGCCGTCGGCGATGTGGCACAGGTCGCGGGCGAACGCCATGCCGGGCCCGACCGGGGCCAGCGAGCGCTCGGACAGCAGGCGGATCCCCAGGACCCTCTTGCCGACCGACTGACCGGTGCGGCCCTGCAGCACCCAGCGGTTCCAGACCTGGTAGCCGAAGGCCGCCCCGTAGCCGAGGAGCAGCCCGACGATGCCGGCGGCGGAGGGCTCCCGGACCGGGTCCCCGTACAGGTCCACCCCGGTCTGCTGCATGCCGGCGCTCATCAGCACGCCGCCGAGGATCACGAGCGCCAGGACGACGACGCCGTCGATCAGCATCGCCAGGACCCGCTTGCCCCAGTGGGCCAGGGGCGGCAGCGCGACGGCGGGCGCATAGCCGGCCGCGCCGTAGCCCGCCGCGGGGTAGGCCGGGTACTGGGGCGGCGGCGCGTACGCGGGCGCCTGCGGGACGCCCGGCTGGGCGTACCCCGGCTGGGCGTACCCCGGCTGCGGGTACGCGGGCGGCTGGCCGGCCCCGGCGGCGTACGGGTTCTCCTGCGGCCACTCCTGGCCAGGCTGCTGCGTCACGACCGCTACCCCCTCTGCCGGCGCCCGCCGGCCGACGTCCCTGCGCTCTGCGCGCGAGCCGGAGTATGGCAGCGGGCGCCGTCCCGTGGTGGAACCGTCACCCGGACGGGCGAGCCGAGGACCGCCACCGCCGCACCGGGCGGTCGCCGGCGGTCAGTCGGCGTCGTCGAGCTCGACGCCCAGCAGGGTCTCGACGGCCTCGCGGTACACGGCGCCCGTGCCGCGGCGGGCGTGCTCGCGCGCCCGGACGGCCGACGTGTGCAG
>JAEZZV010000340.1 GCA_023418375.1 Actinomycetes bacterium
CCGCGGCGGGCGGCGGACGCCGGCACGGCGGGCGTGGTGCCGGAGGTGGTGCTGGTGGCGGTACCGGCGGTGGGCGTCGCTGTCACGGCTGCTCCTGACGGGTCGGGCGGGCGGCGGAGAGCAGCACGGCGACGGCGGCGCGCGCCCGGTCGGCGGCCCGAGGGTCCTCGAGCATCCGGTGCTGGTGGTAGAAGCCGAGCATCACGGCGTGCAGGTCGACGGCGAACCGCTCGGGGTCGGCGTCGGCGCGGAAGTGCCCCTCGGCGATGCCGCCCGCGAAGACCCGCGCGATGGCGGCGCCGAGCTCGAGGTGCAGGTCGCGCAGGCGGTCGCGCACGGGTCCGGGCTGCTCGTCGAGCTCGGTGCTGGCCTTGACGAACAGACAGCCCCCGGGGCGCCGGAGCAGGCCGCACTCGAGCCACCGCTCGAGCAGCGCGAGGACGCGCGGCTCGCCGCGGGGCGCGTGCAGGGCGGGGATGACGACCTCGGTCGCGAACTCCCGCGCGGCCGTCTCGACGACGGCGAGCTGGAGCGCCTCCTTGGAGCCGAAGTGGGCGAACATCCCGCTCTTCGACATCCCGACGTCGGTCGCGAGTGCGCCGATGGTGAGCCCCCCGAGCCCGGTGCGGCAGGCCAGCGCGACGCCCGCGGCGAGGATCGCCTCGCGGGTCCGGCCGCCCTTCGTGTCGGCGTCGGCACGCGCGTCCTTACCCGGCTCGAGACCGAGGAGGACACGGACGCCGTCGGCGGACGTCGGGGGCGGGTTCGTCACCCGGCGAAAATAGCACGATCGTTCGTGCTGATACCCCGGAGTTCCGCCGCATCGTGAAGGCGAGGTGGGTTCGAATCGATTCGAGTAGCATGGGCGCGTGGCCCAGGCAGCTCCCTCCGTCGCGCCCGGCTCCACGTCCACCGGCGTGCTCGCGACGATCCTCGGCGCGATGGCCTTCCTGCCCGCGGCGACCACCGACATGTACCTCCCCTCGCTGCCCGAGGTCGCACGGGACCTCGAGACGAGCGAGGCCGCGGCAGCCCTGACCATCAGCTGGGTGCTCGCCGGGGCCGCCATCGCCCAGCTCGTCATCGGGCCGCTGTCCGACCGCCTCGGCCGGCGCCGCCCTGCCGTCGTCGGGCTGGCCGCCTACGTCGTCGTGGCGCTGGGCTGCGCGGTCGCCGCGACGATCACCCAGCTCGTCGCGCTGCGGGTCGTCCAGGGCGCGGTGGGCGCGGCCGGCACCGTGGTCGCCACCGCCGTCATCGGCGACCGGTGGCGCGGGGCCGAGGCCGCCCGCATGCTCTCCCGGCTGTGGCTCGCGATCGCCGTCGGGCCGGTGCTCGCCCCGCTCGCGGGCACGGCCGTCGCGGCACACTGGGGATGGCGCGGGGTGTTCGCCGCGCTGGCGGTGCTGGCCGCCGTGCTCGTCGTCGCGGTCGCCCGGTGGCTGCCGGAGACGCGGCCGCCCGCCGAGCGCACCCACCTGCCGCTCTCCGACGCGTTCCGTGGCTACCGGGAGGCCCTCACCGACCGGGAGTTCGTCGCCCTCGCCCTGCTGCCCGGGCTCGCGCTGGCGGTGATCATGAGCTACGTCACCGGCTCCACGTTCGTGTTCCAGAACGAGTACGGCCTGGACCCGACCGGCTACGCGATCGCGTTCGGCACCGGCGCCACGTCGATGCTCGCCGGCTCGCAGGCCAACGCGATCCTCGTCCGCCGGTTCGGCCCCGACCGCCTCCTGGGTCTCGCCCTCCCGGCCGTCCTGGTCACGGCGACCGCGACCCTCGTGGTCGTCTCGGGACGGTACGGGGGCATGGTCGGCGTGCTCGTGCCGCTGTGGTGCACGGTCGGGCTGCTCAGCAGCGTCCTGGCCAACGCGTCGGCCCTCTCCCTGGCCCGCCTCCCCGAGCGTCCGGGCACGGCTGCGGCGCTGCTCGGGTTCTCGCAGGGCGCGCTCGGCGGGCTCGTGTCGCCGCTGGTCGGGGTGCTCGGTGGCACCGGCACCGCCATGGCGGGGGTCATGGTGGGCCTCGCGGCGGCCTCGCTGCTGGTCCTGCTCGCCGGGACGAGGGTCCGGCCGTGGGCGTCGCGCGCCACCGTGGGGCCGGGTGATCTTCCGCCGTCCGGGCCGCCCCGTCGGGCCCCGCACTGAAGGTCGCGGGGTCGCGGCCGATAGGAAGGCATGGCGTCCGGTCCGACTCAGAACTACGACGACCCGACGTTGGTCTCCTGGCGCCCGCACCCCGCACTCGCCCGCGCGCTGCGCATCGCTCTGGCGCTGTTCCCGATCGCCGTCGCGACGGCCACCGGCCTCCTCGCGGTGCGCCTGCTCCCGCCGAGCCGGCTCGGCCTGGACCCGTGGCTCTGGCTGGTCCTCGAGGTCACCCTGTGCTCGCTGCTCCTCGTCGCCGCCAGCCGCCTGACGCGTCGGCTGCTGCCGCTCGCCACGCTGCTGCGCCTCACCCTCGTGCTGCCTGACCGGGTGCCGCGCCGCGCCGCGGCCCTGCGCCGCCCGTCCGGCCCGGACGACCTGCGCGCCAAGGTCGAGCAGGCGGCGGTGGACGGGGCCGGCGCCGACGCGGTCGTCCTGCTCGAGCTGGTCAGCGCCCTGGCGCGGCACGACCGCGGGACGCTGCGCCACTCCGAGCGCGTGCAGGGGTACGCAACCCTGATCGGGCGCGAGCTCGGCCTGGGCCCGGCCGACGTCTCCCGCCTCGGCTGGGCAGCCCTGCTGCACGACGTCGGCAAGGTGACCGTGCCTGTCACGGTCCTGAACAAGCCCGCCAAGCCCGACCCCGCCGAGTGGGCCGCGATCTCCGGCCACGCCGCCGCGGGCGGCGAGCTCGCCGCACCGCTGGGCCGGTGGCTCGGCCCGTGGGCGGCCGCGATCGACGAGCACCACGAGCGGTGGGACGGCGGAGGCTACCCGCGCGGGCTCGCGGGCGAGCAGATCGGCCTCGGCGCGCGGATCGTCGCGGTCGCCGACGCGTACGACGTCATCACCTCGACGCGTGCGTACAAGGTCTCGCACTCCGCGGACGCCGCACGCGCCGAGCTCGCTCGCTGCGCGGGAGCGCAGTTCGACCCGGCAGTGGTCCGCGCGTTCCTCGCCGTCGGGCTCGGCGACGTGCGCCGCGTGGCCGGGCCGCTCGCGCTGGTGGGAGTCCTGCCCGTGGTGCCCCTGCTGCAGCAGGGAGCGGCGCGCGCGGTGGCGCGCACGGGCGGCACGGCGTCGGCCGCGACCTCCGCGGTCCCGGGAGT
>JAEZZV010000367.1 GCA_023418375.1 Actinomycetes bacterium
TCGCGGGACCGCCCGCGGGCGCGTCGTGCCGACCCTCGTCTCCACCGCGGGGTGGAGAGCGGGTGCCGCGCGGTCCGCCCCGCGGGGCGCACACGGCGCGCGCCCGTCCCCACCCGGCGATCGGAGCCCGGACCGACAGGATCCGGCCACCGCCCGACGCCCGCGACCCCCGTCCCCGGCGAGGCTCGGGGCATGACGCAGCACGGACATCCGGGAGCTCGGACGCGCCGCCGGCGAGGCCGGACGGTGACGCTCCTTGTGCTCGCGTCGGTCGTGGGGGTCGGCGCCTGGCAGGCGTGGGGACCGGCAACGCGCGCACTCGGGCTGGAGGGTCTCGAGCTGGAGGGGCTCGGGACCGGCGCGCCGTGGTCGGACCCGCCGGAGCCGTCGCCGACCCCCACGGCGCTCGACCCGGACCTTGCGCAGCGGTTCGCCGACGCGCAGGCCGTCGCCGCGGCGGAGGGCGTGCCGCTCACCCTGACCTCGGGCTGGCGGTCCGCCGACGAGCAGCAGGCGCTCGTGGACGACGCCGTCGCCACCTACGGCTCCGTCGAGGAGGCGCATCGCTGGGTGCTCCCGCCGGAGCTGTCCGCGCACGTCGCGGGCCTGGCGATCGACGTCGGACCCGCCGACGGTGCCCGCTGGCTCGAGGAGCGCTCGGCGCAGCTCGGGCTCTGCCGCACCTACCAGAACGAGTGGTGGCACTTCGAGCCGATGCCGCCCGACGGCGTGTGTCCCGAGCCGTTCGTCGACAGCTCGTGGGGCTGGCAGTAGTCGCTACGGTGCCCCCATGCGCGACGCCACTGCCGAGGACGTCCCCGCCGTCCGCACGCTGCTGGCCCGGGCGTTCGCCGACGACCCGCTGATGCGCTGGATGTTCCCGGCACCCCGGTTCCCGGACGCCCCGGCCCGCGCCGAGGCGACCGCCGCCTACGTCGGGCCGCACGTCGAGCGGTACCTGACGGCCCTGCGCGGGGGCCTCGTCGTCCAGCGCGACGGTGCGCTCACCGCGGCCGCGCTCTGGCGCTGGCCCGACGAGGAGCTCGCGACGCCAGGCAGCCTCCCGACGCCAGCCGGGATCCTCACCGCGCTCGTCGGTGCGGAGCACGTGGCGACCGTGGCCGCCGGGTTCGCCGCCGAGCGGGCCGTGCGCCCCGCCGGCCCGCACGTCTACCTGCACTACCTCGCCGTCGACGCCGCCCACCGTGGGCGGGGCGACGCGCGGCGACTGGTCGACGAGGGTCTCGCGCGCGCCGCGGCCGACGGCCTTCCCGCCCTGGTCGAGACGACGAACCCCGCGAACGTGCCGCTCTACGAGCACCTGGGCTTCGCGGTGGCGGCCGCCGTCCCGCTCGGCGACGGGCCGACGGTGTGGATCCTCACGACGGCGGGCGCACCCCGCTGACCGGGTCGCGGTCGGTCACGCAGTAGCGCCGCCCGTCCGGGGCGACGAGCACGGTCCACCGCTCCCCCGCGTGCTCGACGCGCGCGCCCAGGCCTACGTGACGCGCGGTCTCGGCGGGCCGGTCCGTCGACCCGAGGTCGAGGTGCGCGCGCACGGGGCCCTCCGGCTCCCCCAGGCGGTGCGGGAGCAGCCGCAGCGGCTGGGCGGCCGGGCGGCGCAGCGGTGCGAACTCGCTGCCCGGCACCGCGGCCGACGCCTCCCACCCCGTCAGCGTCGCCCAGAACGCGACCTCCGCGTCCCACGCCGCGACGGGGATGTCGAGGGCGACCTGGTCGACGAGGCTCGCGTGGGTCTGCCCGTCCGGCCCTGTCCACCGGGCCGGGCCGGGGCACTGCCGCTCGCCCTCGCGCACGAAGCAGAACGGGAGGCCGCCGGGCGACTCCATGACGACGTGCCCGGGCGCGGCCACCTCGCGGGCCCCGAGCGCGACGGCGCCGTCCGCGGCCGCACGCACGTCGGCGACGTGCAGGTCCAGGTGGACGCGCGGGCCGCCGTCGTGCAGGCGCTGGACCCGCAGGAAGCCGTCGCCGTCGGGCGGGACGAGCGTCTGGAAGTCGCCGCGCGCGCCCCGCGCGGCCGAGAGGCCGTAGCCGGTGACGGCCGTCCAGAACTGACGCGACGTGTCCCAGGCGTCGGCGGGGCTGTCCAGGAACGCGGTGAGCCAGGTGATCACCCCGCCACGCTACGCGGGCAGCAGCTCGCCGACCGGCACAGGCGCGGCCAGGGTGTTCTCCGCCGTCGGCAGCGGGCACACCCACGACGGGTGGTAGGCGCACGACGGCTGGTAGGCGAAGTTCAGGTCGACGACGAGCGCCTCGCGGCCCCCGCCCAGGTCCGCGCCCTTGGCCGTGTCGAGCACGTACCGACCGCCGCCGTAGGTGGTCGCGCCCGACGTCGCGTCGCGAACCGGCAGGAACAGCCCGCCGCCGTAGCCGCCGAGCCACCAGACGTCGAGGTCGCCGAGCCCGGAGAGGGCCACGCGGCCGACGCGCTCGAGCGCCACCTGATCGTCGTCGCCGGCCGGGAGCGCGCGGGTGGCCGGGCCGGCGTCGGCGACGGGGACGACGAACCGGTACGCCGGGTCGTACGGCGC
>JAEZZV010000023.1 GCA_023418375.1 Actinomycetes bacterium
GGCGCAGCGCGTCGGCGAGCGAGATCGCGTCGGTCGCCGACAGCACCTGGGCGACGGCGGCGTCCGCGACGACCAGCAGCTCGGCGCTCGTCGCACCGACGAACGAGGCGCGGACGGCGACGGCGTCGGGCCTGGGCGCCTGCGCCGGGTCGAACTGCACCGGGACCAGCGGGACGGCCGAGGGCAGCAGGCGCACGAGCTCGCCGACGGCGGCCTGGGCGACGGCCACGTCGGTCGCCGACGCGGTGCCTGCAGTGGTGGCGGACATCATTCCTCCGAGGTGACGACGAGGCAGGCGAGCCGGGAGCCGCTGGTCCCGATGGCGGCGGTGGCGAGCGGGACGTCGCCGACGACCACGGTGAGCGGGGCGTCGGCGCGGTGGTGCAGGGGCACGACGGTGCCGATCTCGAGCCGCGCGACGGCGTCGGCGGGCACGGTCAGCGAGGAGAAGCGGACGGCGACCTCGACGGGGACGTCGAGCACGTTGTCGGCGACCCGGGCGAGTGCGGCTCGGTGGGCCGCGACCTCCTCGGGCGTGCGGTTGTCGAGCGTCTCGCCGGCCCGCAGCGAGGCGAGCAGGACGTCGGCGGGGATCATGAGGGTGGCCAGGGCCTCACGCTCGGCCACGTTCAGCGCGAACGTCGCGACGATCACCGGCTCCGACGCCGCGACGGCCTGCACGAACTGCGGGTTGTACTGCACCGAGCGCACCTGGACGTCGAGCGGCGCGACGGACGCGAACGCGTAGCGCAGGTCGCGGACGGCGTGCTGGAGCAGGTCCCGCAGGAGCGACCACTCGATCTCGGTGAGCTCACGCTCCTCGTCCAGCGGCACGCCGGGGCCGCCGAGCATGGAGTCGATCCACACCATGGTCATGTCCGACGGGAGCTGCAGCACGCCGGTGGAACGGCCCGGCTCGACGCCGCACAGCACCATCGTGGTCATCGACGGCAGGTGGCCGACGTACTCGTCGTAGGACTTCATCTCGACGGACTCGAGGGTGACCGAGGCGACGACCCGCAGCCGCGAGGTCAGCTGGGTGCCCCACTGGCGCGCGTAGGTCTCGAACGCCATCTCCAGGACGCGACCGTGCTCGCGCGCGAGCGTCATCGGGCGGCGGAAGTCGTACGTCTCCGGCGCGCCCGACCGCTTCCGCCGCTTGGGCGAGGCGAGGTCGGCGACTGTCACGTGCTGCCCATCGGCAGGCGCGCAGGAGCCATGAGGAAAAGTGGGGGCGGGACGTGCACGCGGGTTCCGTCGGCGTGCCGGGCGTCCGGCGGGGCATCCGTCAGGTCGACGGCGGGGGTGCCATCCGTGGCACCGTGGCGGCCGGCGGGCGACGCGCCGTCCCGGGGGGCGGGGGCGTCGGTCCGGCTGACCCAGTCCTATTGGGTCACGTAGTCCGTGAAGTAGACGTCCATCACCTCGCCCTCGTACGCCTCTTCGAGCTGCGCGAGCAGCTCGGCCTTGAGGGCGTCACGGCCCTCCGCCGTGGTCACCTCGGCCACGGGTCGCTGCGAGAACAGCGCCACGACGAGGTCCAGGGCCCGCGCGGTGTCGGGCTCCTCGGCGACGTCGGCGGTGAGCTGGAGCCCGATGCCGATGCGCAGGTAGTGCCCGTCCGCGAGGTTCAGGCTGATGGGCTCGACCACGACGACGGCCCCCGGTTCGGGCGCGGGCTCCTCGACGGGCGCCGCGCCCTCGGCGGGCGGCGCCGGCTTGAGGAGGAACCAGTACGCGGCTCCGCCGACGACGAGGAGCGCCACGAGGATGATGAGCAGCTTCTTCTTGCCGCCCTTCTTCGCCTTGCCCTCCTCCACCGGCTCCGGCACGGCGCTGGGCGCCGTCGGACGCGCACCGATCTTGGGCTTGCTCGCCACCACTCGCTGCTCGGTCACCTGGCTCACCTCGGCTCCTCCCGTCGTGCTTCTCGTGCTGTGTCTGCGGTCTGTGGTGCTGTCTGTGGTGCTGGTCTGTGGTGCTGGTGCGGGCCCGGACGCGCCGGGTGCCGCGGGTCAGAGGCCTTGCTGCGCGGCGACGCTCGGGAGCAGCTGCCGGATCTCCTCCGGCACACCGCTCAGGACGACGACGTCGACGCGTCGGTTGGACTCGAGCGGGTCGATGCCCGGCTCGTTCAGCGGGCGCTGGTCGCCGAAGCCGACAGCGGCGATCCGCCCGCCCGGGATGCCGCCCACGTCGACCATCCGGCGCAGCACCTCGGTGGCGCGCGCCGAGGAGAGCTCCCAGTTGGTCGGGTAGCGCACCGACGGCAGCGTGTTCGCGTGGCCCTCGATGGAGATCTGCTCGCTCGCCGCGGCCAGCACGGGCGACACGGTGTCGATCACCGCGAGGGCCGTGCCGGTGAGCAGGGCGGCGTCGGCCGAGAAGAAGACGTCGTCCGCGACCATGCCGATGACCAGGCCGCGGTCGGTGATGCGCAGGCGCACCCGGTCGCCCAGGCCCTGCGCCTCGAGCGAGCCCGTGACCTGCTCGGCGATCTCCTCGAGGTGATCGAGCTCGGCCGCGGCGGCCGCGTAGTTGAGCTGCTCCTCGGTCAGCTCCTCCGTGTCGGGCGCCGGCGCGACCGGCGGGACGGCGTTGGAGCCGACGTCGGCGGTCAGGTCGGGCGTCACCTCGACGGCCTCGACGCCGGTGAGCGCGCCGTTGCTGCCCTCGATGATCGACGGCAGGCGGTTGCCGAACCCGATGGCGAGCGACTCGCGGAGCTGCTCGAACTTGATCATGTCCACCTGGCTCATGGAGTACAGGACGATGAAGAGCCCGACGAGCACGGTCATCATGTCGGCGTAGCTGACCGCCCACCGCTCGTGGTTCTCGTGCTCCTCCTCCTCGTGCTTCTTCCCACGGCGGGGTCTGCCGCCGTGCCCGCCGGAGCCGTGCCCGGAGCTCACGCCGCCTTCTCCTTCGACTCACCCGGCGGCAGCAGGCTGCGGAGGCGCTGGCCGACGAGCCGCGGGTTGGCACCGGCCTGGATGGCGAGCAGGCCCTCCACGGTGAGCTCCATGTGCGCGGCCTCGATCTCCGAGCAGCGCGCGATCCGGGCACCCATGGGCAGCCACATCATGTTCGCCGACAGCAGGCCCCACAGGGTCGCGACGAACGCGGCGGCGATCATGTGGCCGAGCTCGGCGGGCTCGGCCAGGTTCTCGAGCACGTGCACGAGGGAGACGACCGTGCCGATGATGCCGACGGTGGGCGCGTAGCCGCCCATCGACGTGAAGTACTTCGACGAGACCTTGTCCTGGGCCTTCTTGCTCGCGATGCGGTCCTCGAGCATGGCGCGCAGGTCGTCGGGGTCGGTGCCGTCGATGGCCGCCTGGAGGCCGGAGCGCAGGAACTCGTCGTCGACGGTCCGCGCGGCCTCCTCGAGCGAGAGCAGGCCCTCGCGGCGGGCCTTGTCGGCGAGGCCGACGATGGTCGTGACGGTCGCGTCCGGGTCCGGCTTCTTGAACATCAGCCAGTGGCTGATGGTCGAGAACGCCCGGATCGCGTCCTTGAGGGTCGCGCTCGCGAGGCCCGCGCCGAGCGTGCCGCCGAAGACGAGCACCATCGGCGCCGGCAGGATGACCGACATCGGGCTCGAGCCCTCGAGGATGATGGACAGCAGGACCGCGCCGAGCGCCAGGCCGAGGCCGCCCAGGGTTGCCGGGTCCATCAGTCCGCCTCCGGCACCGTGGTCAGCGACGGACGGTGCGGGCTCGGGCGCAGCTGGGTGACCGCGGCGATGGTCGTGTCGGAGTCCTGGGCCCCCTCGGCGAGAACCATCGTGCGGGCGACGACGCTCGCGCGGTAGGTGATGATCCGGTCCGTGACCTCGTCGAGGGTCTCCGCGATGACGTACTTGGTGCCGTCGATGAGCGTCAGGATCGTGTCCGGCGTCATCTCGATGCGCTGGATCAGATCAGGGTTGACCGCGAACTGCGGTCCGTTGAGGCGCGTCACGACGATCACGGCGAAGTCCCATCCCTGGCTGACGTGGCGAGGCCCATCCGTGGGCCCGTCAGGTCTCTGATCGGCCGGGGCCAGGGGGTGTTGAGGGACCGCGGACGATGATCATCGACCCGGTCGCCGGGCGGGGCGCGGTCGCGGGTGGGCCGATCGGGTGTCTGCGCAGATGACGGCCGTGTTGATCTTCAGCCGGAGGACATCCGTGTCCGATAACGTGCGGGCAGCCTCCCCGCCGAAGGATCCCCCGTGCAGCTGCCGCACCGCTCGCCCACCCGTGCCCGCCGGGCCTCGCTCGCGCTCGTCGCCGCGCTCGCCGGCACGCTCGCCGGCACGCTCGGCGTGGCGCTGCCCGCCGACGCCGCCCCCGACAGCCCTGGTCCGATCACGATCCCCGCCGGAGGCACCGACACCGGCCCCGCCTCGGCCTACCCCGCCACCCTGACGGTGAGCGGCATGTCCGGGCTCACGTCGAGCGTCCGGGTCGAGCTGTACGGCCTGAGCCACACCTCTCCCGACGACCTCGGCATCATGCTGGTGGGACCGGAGGGGCAGTCGGTCGTCCTCACGGCCGGCTGCGGCGGTGCCGACCCCGTCGTCGGCGTGTCCCCGGCGTTCGTCTCCTGGAACTTCGGTGACCCGCCGGCCGGCACGGACCCGTTCACCAGCCGCAGCTACCGTCCGGCGTCGTGCGCGGCGGGCCGGACCTTCCCCGTGCCGGCCCCGACGACGGCGGGCACCGACCTGTCCGTGTTCTCCGGGACCGATCCCAACGGCACGTGGAGCCTGTACGTGACGGACGCGAGCCCAGGGGACTCCGGCTCCCTCACGAGCTGGGCCGTGCTGCCCGGGGCCGTCCTGTCGGCCGACGCGGGGGGCCCGTACACCGTGGCGGAGGGCGCCGACCTGACGCTGGACGCCTCTGCCTCGCTGGCCGGCCGCGCCGCGACCTTCGCGTGGGACCTGGACGACGACGGCGCCTTCGACGACGCCACGGGCATCACCCCGACCGTCCCGGCGGCGACGCTCGCCGCTCTCGGCCTGGGCGACGGGCCCCTCGGACCGCGGACCGTGCGCGTGCAGGTCGCCGACGGCGGGTCCACCGTGCGCCACTCGAGCACGGTGACGGTCACCACGACCGCCCCCACGGCCACCGTCGCCCCACCTGCCCGGGCCTACGCCGGCACCGCGTCCCGCCTCCGGCTCGGCGCCACCGACCCCTCGGCCGCCGACGCCGCCGGCGCCTTCACGTACGAGATCGACTGGACCGGCGACGGCGTCGTCGACCAGACCGTCGCCAACGACGCCGACGTGACCGTGAGCCACGCCTTCCCGACCGCCGGCACCCACCGGGTCACCGCCTGGGCCACCGACCGCGACGGCGCCCGCAGCGCACCCGTGGCAGCCGACGTCGTCGTCAGGCCGGCCGGTCCGGGCCCCGTCGCCATCCCCGCGACGGGCACCGACGGCGTCGCCGCCCCGTACCCGTCGACGATCACGGTCAGCGGCCTGACCGGCGTGGTGACCGGCGTCGACGTGACCCTGGCGGGGCTGACCCACGCGTACCCCGCAGACCTCGTCGTGATGCTGGTGGGCCCGGGCGGCCAGGCCGTGGTCCTCCTGGACGACCGCGGGGAGTCCGCGGACGTGGTGGACCAGACCTTCACCTTCTCCGCGTCGGCGACGACCACGGTCCCTGCCTTCGGACCGATCACCGGCGGGACCTATCGTCCGTCCCCCAACCCGACGAGCCCCACGCTCTTCCCCGGGCCGGCGCCTGCGACGGCCGGCTCGGACCTCGGCGTCTTCACCGGGCGCGACCCGAACGGCACCTGGCGCCTGTACATCCTCGACGACGCCGTCCACGACACCGGCAGTCTCGGGACCTGGGCGCTGGACGTGACGACCGCCCCGCTAGCGGATCCCGGGGGTCCCTACACGGTCGCGGAGGGCGCGTCGCTCAGGCTCGACGCGTCCGGCTCCCTCGCCGGCCCCGGGGCGTCCTATGCCTGGGACCTGGACGGTGACGGCGCCTACGACGACGCGACCGGCGCGACACCGACGGTCCCGGCGACGACGTTGGCGGCGCTCGGCCTCGGCGACGGGCCTCTCGCCCCGCGCCCGGTGCAGGTGCAGGTCACCGACGGCACCGTGGTCACCGCAACCACCACGCTGACGGTCACCGCGACCGCGCCGACCGCCACGCTCGCCCTGCCGAGGGGGCAGGTCGTGGCCGGCACCGCGTTCACCGTCGAGCTCGGCGCACTGGACCCGTCGCCCGGCGACGCGGCGGCGACGTTCACCTACGAGATCGACTGGACCGGCGACGGCGTCGCCGACCAGACCCTCGACGGCCCCGCCGACCCGCCCGTGACGCACACCTTCGCCCGGGCCGGCACCCACCGGGTCACCGTGTGGGCCACCGACCGCGACGGAGCACGCAGTGCGCCCGTCTCGGTCGACGTCGTCGTGGCGGCGGCACCCGCGCCGCCCACGCCCGCCCCGCCCACACCCGCGCCACCCACACC
>JAEZZV010000054.1 GCA_023418375.1 Actinomycetes bacterium
GCTGAGGCCCGGACGCCGCCTGGGCACGCGCGCGGACGCGGCCCGCGGAGCCTGTACGATGGGCGGTCGCTGCCCGGGTAGTGCGGTGCCGATCATCGCGGGCCCCGAGCACGACGACGCACGACCCTCCTGTCACGGAAAGACCGTGACCGCCTAGACCAGAGGAGGTGGGTACCCGCATGCGTCAGTACGAGATGATGGTGATCCTCGACCCTGAGATCGAGGAGCGCACCGTCGCCCCGTCCCTCGACAAGTACCTCTCGGTGGTGACCACTGCCGGCGGCTCCGTCGACAAGGTGGACATCTGGGGACGCCGGCGCCTGGCCTTCGACATCAAGAAGAAGTCCGAGGGCATCTACGCGGTGGTCGACTTCACCGCCACCCCGGACACCGCCAAGGAGCTCGACCGTCAGCTGCGCCTCAACGAGGCAGTGCTGCGGACGAAGATCCTGCGCCCCGACGCTCGCTGAGCTCCGCCCAGCGCGCATCCGATCAGAACCTCTTCGTCACACCTGCACCGAACGCCTCACCGAACCGAGGAGAGCCGCAATGGCTGGTGACACCGTCATCACGGTGGTCGGGAACCTCACGGGGGACCCCGAGCTGCGCTTCACGCCGTCGGGCGCCGCGGTCGCGAACTTCACCGTCGCGTCCACGCCGCGCACGTTCGACCGCCAGAGCAACGAGTGGAAGGACGGCGACACGCTGTTCATGCGCTGCTCGATCTGGCGCGAGGCGGCCGAGAACGTGGCCGAGTCCCTGACCAAGGGGACCCGCGTCATCGTCCAGGGCAGGCTCGTCCAGCGGTCCTACGAGACGCGTGAGGGCGAGAAGCGCACGGTCGTCGAGCTCCAGGTCGACGAGGTCGGCCCCTCGCTGCGGTACGCCTCCGCGAAGGTCACCCGGGCCCAGCGCTCGGGTGGCGGCGGCGGTGGCGGCTTCGGCGGCGGCGCGTCCTCCGGCGGCGGCTACGACAACGACCCGTGGGCCACGCCGGCCCCGGGCGGCGCCGGCTCCGACGAGCCCCCGTTCTGATCGAACCGATCCCCAGGATCGACCACCACTGACTGAGCCGGGGCGGCCCGACGACCGTCCCCGCAGCACACCGAGGAGTACCCACGATGGCCAAGCCGGTCGTCCGCAAGCCCAAGAAGAAGCAGAACCCGCTGAAGGTCGCCAAGATCGAGGCGGTCGACTACAAGGACACCGCGCTCCTGCGGAAGTTCATCTCCGACCGCGGCAAGATCCGCGCGCGTCGGGTGACCGGTGTCTCCGTGCAGGAGCAGCGCGCGATCGCGCGGGCCGTGAAGAACGCCCGCGAGATGGCGCTCCTCCCCTACTCGAGCTCCGCTCGCTGATCGGGGGACGCTGACATGGCTACCAAGATCATCCTGACGCACGAGGTCAGCGGCCTCGGCGCCCCCGGCGACGTCGTCGAGGTCAAGGACGGCTACGCCCGCAACTACCTGTTCCCCCGCGGCCTGGCCACGGCGTGGACCAAGGGTGCGGCCAAGCAGATCGAGGCGATCCGCCGGGCCCGCAAGGCTCGCGAGATCGCCACGCTCGACGACGCGAAGGCCGTCAAGGACCGCCTGCAGTCGGCTCCGGTCGTCGTCCCGGCCAAGGCCGGCGCGTCGGGTCGCCTGTTCGGCGCCGTCACGACCGCCGACATCGCGGAGGCCGTTGCCGCCGCCGGTGGCCCGAAGGTCGACCGCCGCAAGATCGAGATCGCCCAGGCGATCAAGTCGCTCGGCGACCACACCGTCCAGGTGCGCCTTCACGAGGACGTGACCGCACAGATCGACGTCCGCGTGGTGCCCCAGGCCTGACCCGCCTGGCACGACGCACGAGAGGCCCGGCCCCCCAGAGGGACCGGGCCTCTCGCCATCCCCCGGTAACCCGCCCGTGCTGTCGAGCTCGCCGGAGCAGAGGGTGGGTGGGCGGTCCGCCTGGAGGCGGAGCAGGGTCCGTCGCGAGGGCGGTCCGGACGCCGGCCGCGGGCCCTTAGCGTGGTCCTCGGGCACGGACGGTGCCGGGGGCGTGCGACGGAGGGGCGGCCATGGACGACGAGCAGCAGGATCCTGGTGGAGCCCCGGCCCCGGAGGCGGCGCGATCGGCGGGGAAGCCGGGAGCGGCGGGAACGCCCGGAGCGGCGGGGCCGCTGGGAGCGGCGGGGCCGTTGGGCGCCTTCCTCCCGATCGGGATCGTCTTCATGACCCTCGGTATCGTGCAGGGCGTGGCGGACCGGGGCCTGCCCCTCTTCATCCTGGGCGTGTCCTTCTTCACGATCTCGATGAGCGGCGTCGCGTCGGCGAGCCGTGCCTCGGACCCGGACGCCCCACCCCGCGGGGACCAGCCCGACGCGCCCCCTCCCCAGTCGCCCGAGTAGGCAACCCTCTGTCGACTCGGGCCGGGTTGTGGCCGTCGGCGGGGCGCCGGCGCCGGCGTCAGGCGCCCAGGCGTGCCCAGGCGGTGCCGCGGGAGCGCAGGCCCGTCGTCAGGGCTCGGGCGCCCATGAAGACGCCCGTGTAGGCCAGCCAGGCCCAGACGAGCCCGGGGGCGCCGTCGGGGGCCAGGGCGCGGACGGCGAGGGCCGCCGGGGCGTAGGCGAGCACGGTCGCGACGCCCGCCCAGGCGAGGAAGCGCCCGTCTCCCGCCCCGATGAGCACGCCGTCCAGCACGAACGTCCAGCCCGCCAGCGGCAGCCCGACGGCGACGACCAGCAGCGCGGGCGCGACGGCGTCGTGCACGGCGGCCTCGGGCGTGAAGAGCGGGCCGACGACGCCCGACCCCGCCGCGAGCACCGCCCCCAGCACGGCACCCGCGCCCACGCCCCAGGCG
>JAEZZV010000087.1 GCA_023418375.1 Actinomycetes bacterium
GCCGGTCTCCCCGTCGCCGCCCGTCTCGCCCGGCGTCTCGCCGTCGACCGGCGCGTCCGGGACGTCTTCGGCGTCCTCGCCCGGCGTCACGTCGTCGACGCCGGCGTCGCCGCCGAACACCTGGTCCAGGGCCTCGGCCAGCGTGTCGGCGAAGCCGATCTGCTCACCGAACGAGACGAGCACCTTCTGCAGCAGCGGGAACTGCGTGCCGCCGGAGGACTGGACGTAGACCGGCTGCACGTAGAGCAGGCCGCCGCCGACCGGGAGCGTCAGCAGGTTGCCGCTGACCACGGTGGAGTCGCCGAGCTGGAGCACGTTCAGGCTCTGCGAGACCTCGGGGTTGGAGCGGAAGGTGTTCTGCACCTGGCCAGGGCCGGGGACCGTCGAGTCGCGCGGCAGCTCGAGCAGCCGGAGCTGCCCGTAGCCCTCGCGCCGCACCCCGGGCTCGTCGCCGGGTTCGGCGTCCACCGCGAGGAAGCCGGTGAGCACGTTCCGGTCGGTGTTGCCGCCCGGGATGAACGTGGACGTCAGCGAGAAGGTCGGCTCGTCCTGGGTCGGCATCTGCAGGGTGAGGTAGTACGGCGGCTGCGTGCCGCTGCCGGTCACCGGCTCCTGCGGGTTCCGCCAGAAGTCCTGGCCGGAGTAGTACTCGGCCGCGGTGTCCACGTGGTACGTCGCCAGGAGGTTCCGCTGGACCTTGAACAGGTCCTCGGGGTACCGCAGGTGGCTCATCAGGTCGCCGCTGATCTCGTCCGTCGGCCGGATCAGCCCGGGGTACACGTTCTTCCAGGTGGCCAGCACCGGGTCGTCGGCGTCCCACTCGTAGAGGGTGACCTCGCCGGAGTAGGCGTCTACGGTCGCCTTCACCGAGTTGCGCACGTAGTTGACCTGCTGCGGCGCGAGGGCGGCGATGGTCGCCGAGCTCCCGGTGAGAGCGTCGGTGGTGACCTCCTCCAGCGCCCGCGACGACGAGTACGGGTACTGGCTCGCGGTCGTGTAGCCGTCGACGATCCACAGCACGCGCCCGTCGACGACAGCCGGGTACACCCGGGTGTCGAGCGTGAGGAACGGGGCGACCTTGGCCACGCGCTCGCGGGGGCTTCGGTCGTAGAGGATCTGCGAGGCGGAGTTGACCCGCTCGGAGAACAGGATCTCCTCGTCGCCGAACTTCAGGGCGTACAGGAGCTTGTTCCACAGGTTGCCGATGCTCGGGCCGGCCTGGACCTCCTCCGTGGGGAAGGTCGTGTTCACCTGTCCGCCCGGCGCGTCGTCGTCGGGGTAGTCGAGCTCCCACGGCGCGGTGTCCTCGGGGGCGCCGACGATCGAGTACGACGGGCTGGACTGCCCGAAGTAGATCCGCGGCTCGTACTCGCCGATCGAGCCGGCCGACGGGATGCCGCCCTCGTAGAACGCGGGACGCCCGTCGTTGCCGGTCGTGTTGCCGTAGGCGGCGACGACGCCGAACCCGTGCGTGTAGACGATGTGGTCGTTGATCCACGTGCGCTGGCCGGCGCCCAGGCCTGACTGGTCCAGCTCGCGCACCGCGATCACCGTGTCCCGGGACTCGCCGTCGATCGTGTACCTGTCCACCGACAGGGTGTTCGAGAAGTTGTAGTACTGCTTGTTCTGCTGGAGCTGGCGGAACGAGTTGCTCACGATCGCCGGGTCGAGCAGACGGATGCTGGCCGTGGTCTCGGCGTCCTCGCGCAGCGCGCCGGGCGTGCCCTCGAGCGTCGCGTCGTAGGTGGAGACCTCGATGCCGTCGATGCCGAAGGCCTGCCGCGTGGCGTCGATGTTGCGCTGGATGAAGTCGGCCTCGGCCTCCTGCGCGTTCGGCTGCACCTGGAAGCGCTGGACGACCGCCGGGTAGATCCCGCCGATGACGATCGCCGAGACCACCATGAGCCCGACGCCGGTCGCCGGCAGGCGCCAGGTGCCGCGCACGGCCGCCACGACGAACAGGACGGCCACCATCGCGGCGACCACCGCGAGGATGATCTTCGACGGCAGTACTGCGTTCACGTCGGTGTACGACGCCCCGGCCGCGACGTCGCCGCCGCCGGTCCGGGTGAGGATCGAGTAGCGGTCCAGCCAGTAGTTCGCGCCGATGAGCAGCATGATCACGGCTGCGGTGATGCCCAGCTGGAGCCGCGCCGGCCGCGTCGTCCGCTCGGTCACCCCGGCGCCGAAGCGCAGCCCGCCGTACAGGTACGCCGTCGCGACGGCGGTGATCCCCGAGATCACGGCGACGGCCATCAGGAACGAGACGACGAACCGCAGCGCCGGCAGGGAGAACATGTAGAACGACAGGTCCAGCCCGAACTGCGGGTCGTCGATGCCGAACGGCTCCCGGTTGAGGAACACCAGGACCGTCTGCCACTGGCCCGACGCCGCGATGCCGGCGAAGAAGCCGAGGACCGCGGGCGCGGCGAGCATGACGAGCCGGCGCAGCGGCTCGATCATCTCCCGGTACTGGTCGAGGGACGCCTGCTCGGGGGTCGAGGGCGCGTACACGGGCCTCGTCCGGTAGGCGATCGTCAGCGACGCGTAGACCGCAGCCGCCATCACGAGGAACCCGAGCACGAACAGGACCGCGCGCGTCACCCACTCGGTTCGCAGCACCGGCAGGTAGCCGGCCGCGTCGAACCAGAGCCACTCGGTCCACAGCTGGGCGGTGAGCATGAGGAGGATGCCCAGCACGACGAGCACGACGATCGTCGGGCCGAGCGCGCCGCGCCGACGACGCGGGGGCCGGGGCCCGGCGGCGGGACGCGGAGTGGAGGCGAACGTCACGGTGTCCTCTTGTCTTCGGTGGGTGTCGAGCGGCACTGCCGGGGCGCGGCGACGTGGCCCTGGCGGACACAGCGCACAACGTCCGTGCCGCTCCCCAGGTTCCCACACCCCCGTCGGGCGGGTGCGAGCATGGGCCCATGCCCGACGACGCAGCCCTCCCCGGCGCCCCCGATCCCCTCGCCACGCCCGCCCCGCCCGCCGCACCCAGGCCCGCGCGCTCGGCGATCGCCGACGCGGTCCACGAGATCGAGCGGCACGTCGCGGGCGGCGGCTGGGACGGCCCGGTGCGCGTGTTCGCCCTGGTCCGCACGGCCGCCGCACTCGACGCGGACCCGGACCTCGCGCAGCGGCTGCCCGCCGACGCCATCGCCGCGGCGCGCGCCGACGCCGCCCATCTGACCTCCGTCGAGCAGGACGGCCTGCCGCAGGCGGCCAGCCTGGAGGACCTCCTCGGCCGGCTCTCGTGGCCCGCCACCGTCGACGGCGTCGCGCTCGTCGTCGAGCGGGTGGTCCTGCCGAGCGCCGCCGAGGCGGCCATGCCCGCCGACCCCGACGCGGCCCTCGCCTACCTGATGGCCCACCCGGACCGGCAGGACGTCCGCATCGCCGTCGGCGTGCTGCGTGACGGCGGCTCGTGGTGCGCGGTCCGGGCCCGCGCCAACGACGACGACGCCGCTGTCGCCGGCGGCGCGGACCTCGTGCCGGGCCTGGTCGCCGCGGTGGCGGCCACTCTCGAGTAGGTCGGAGTCCTCACCCGCCGACGGCGTCCGCGCAGGTCCGCAGCGACGCGCCGTCGCCCGCACCGATCGCCTCGACCGCCGCGCGCGCCTCCGCCAACGTGGCGACGGCGGCCACGTGCAGCCCGTCCGGCTCGTGGCCGACGGCCTCGGCGCAGTTCGCCTCGGGCGCGAGGAACCAGTCCGCGCCGTCGTCGCGCGCGCCGGTCATCTTCTGCACGATGCCGCCGATCGGCCCGACGGTCCCCGTGAGGTCCATCGTCCCCGTGCCCGCGATGTGCTCGCCACCGGTCTCGTCCGCCTCGGTCAGCGTGCTGATGATGCCGAGGGAGAACATGAGACCCGCGCTCGGGCCGCCGACGTTCTCGATCTGGATCCGCACGTCCACGGGAAGGTCGAACACGGGGTCGACGTAGACGCCGAGCAGCGCGCGACCACCGCCGCCGTCCGTCGTCGTGAGGGTGAGGTCCCGCTCCTCGCCGTCGCGCCGGACGGTCACGGTGACGTCGTCGCCCGGCGGCACCGCGTCCATGGCCTCGCTGAGCTCGGAGAAGCTGCCCACCGCCCTCTCGTCGATGGCGAGCAGCACGTCGTCCACCTCGAGCAGGCCGACGGCCCCCGTGCCCTCGATCGCCTGCGCGACCGTGAGCGTGGTGGGGACCTCGTAGCCGAGCTCCTCCAGCGCCGAGACCGTCGCGTTCTCCTGCGAGGAGATCATCGCGGCCTGGTTCGCCTCGTCGATCTCCTCCGACGTCTGGTCGGGCGGCAGCACGTCCTCGACGGGCACGACGGTCACCGCGGAGTCGAGCCAGCCATCGACGAGCCGGAACAGCGTCACGGGGCTGCCCGGGCCTCCGCCGACCCGCACGGTCGTGAACCGCAGCTCGCCCTCTGACGGATAGGACGGCGCGCCGGCCACGTCGATCAGCGGGACGCCGTCGTGCTCACCGAGGGTGTCGAAGGTCGGGCCGGGCGCGTTCACGGCGTACGGCACGGACATCAGCGAGGCACCGGCGACCAGCAGGGCGGTCGTGACCGTCGCGATCGAGAGCGTCAGCGCGCGCGGCGTGACGGGGGCGACGGGCGGCGCACCCGCGTCGGCGGGCGACGCGAGAACCTGCTCGACCGCGAGGTCCGCCGGCCCGGGCGCGTCGTCCGGATCGGCGGACGGGGGCACCGGGGGCCACACCGGCCCGCTCGCCCCCCGCTCGTTCACCGGGACATCATCGCCCATGGCGCCCCCACGGTCCGCAGCGGCCGGCCGGTGGGCGCTGCGCCGTCAGCGAAAGCAACCGCCCGACGGCCCCGCCCGAACCGCCGCCACCGCCGTGAGTCGTTACGGTGGAGCCACAGTCGACCGCCCTGGAGCCGCCCGATGAGCACGACACCCCCCGAGCCCACCGGTCCGGACGAGGAGGAGCCGCGCCGCGAGGGTCCGTGGGACGCCATCCTGCGGGCGATGCTCGGCCCTGACGCCGACGGCGTCATCAAGGACCTGTCCGCCCGTGGGGAGCTGCCCGACCTCGGGTCCATCGGCTTCGTGGGGCCCGACGGCGCCCCGCTCGACCTCGAGGCCCTCGCCGCCGCCGCCGGCATCTCCAACGACCCGCAGGCCCTCGAGCAGGTGCTCGGCCAGATCAAGCGCGTGCTCGACAGCTCCGCCGACGAGCCCGTCAACTGGGAGATCGCGCACGACCTGGCCCGCCAGGTGGCGGTCACCGAGGGCGACCCGTCGGTGAGCGACGCCGACCGTCGCGAGGCCGCGGCTGCGTTCTCCGCAGCCGAGACGTGGCTCGACACCGCCACCGACCTGCCCGCGGGCGGCGGGCCGGTGCGCGTCTGGAGCCGCTCGGAGTGGGTGGAGCACACGATGCCGCGCTGGCGGTCGCTGGCCGAGCCGGTGGCGGGCTCCGTCGCGGACGCCCTGGTCGCGGCCCTGCGCACGCAGGCGCCCGAGGTGTTCGGCGCGGGAGAGGCCGGCGGCGACGTCGGCGGCCAGATGATGCGGCAGCTCGGCAGCGCGGTCTTCGGCATGCAGGTCGGCCAGGCGACGGGCACGCTCGCCCGCGAAGTCTTCGGCGGCACCGACATCGGCCTGCCGCTGCTCGACGGCCCGGGGGTAGCCCTGGTGCCGCGCAACGTCACCGAGTTCGCGTCCGGGCTCGACGTGCCCGTCGAGGAGGTGCGGCTGTTCCTGGCCCTCCGCGAGGCGGCCTACGCGCGCCTGTTCACGCACGTGGCGTGGCTCCGGGCGCACCTGCTCGGCACCGTCGAGGCGTACGCCCGCGGGATCGCCATCGACATGGCCTCGCTCGAGGAGGCGGTGCGGTCCATCGACCCGACGGACCCCGAGGCGCTCCGCGACGCCCTGTCCGACGGGGTGTTCTCCATCGACACCACCCCCGAGCAGGACGCCGCCCTGCTGCGCCTGGAGACCGCGCTCGCCCTGGTCGAGGGCTGGGTCGACGAGGTCAGCGCCGCGGCGGCGCGCCCGCACCTGCCGCACACCGCTGCCCTGCGCGAGATGATCCGCCGCCGCCGGGCCGCGGGTGGACCCGCCGAGGACATCTTCGCGACACTCGTCGGCCTGGAGCTGCGGCCCCGCCGCTCGCGCGACGCCGCGAAGCTCTGGGCGCAGATCGCCGAGGACGGCGGGCAGACCGCGCGCGACGCCGTCTGGGACCACCCGGACCTGCTGCCGGGGCCGGAGGACCTGGACGACCCCGCCGGCTACGCCGGGCGTCTGGCGACCGCGCGCGACGAGCACGCCGACGTGGACGCCGCGCTGGCGGCCATCCTGGGCGACCCCGACGCCGGCGGAGCGGACGAGCAGGAGCCCGAGGACTCCTAGGCCGGGGCCCGCTCGCCGTCGGCGTCGCCGCCCTCCGTACCGGCGGCGTCGTCCGGGCCGGGCATGTCCGTCGCGTGCGCGACGCCCTCGAGGAAGCCGCGCGCGCGGTCCAGGTGCGGGTAGCCGCCGAGCAACGCCCAGAACGCGGGCCCGTGACCCGCGCAGAGCAGGTGGGCCAGCTCGTGCAGGAGCACGTAGTCGAGCACCCAGGGCGGCATGCCCTGGACCCGGGTCGAGATGCGGATCGCGCCCTCGGCGACCGTGCACGAGCCCCAGCGCCGCCCCTGCCGCGACGACCAGGCCACGCTCGTCGGCCGCGCCTGACCGCCGAGGTACCGCCGCGAGAGCTCGGCCGCGCGCGCGACGAGCGCCTCGTCGGACGGCCGGCGGCGCTGCTCGGAGGACTCGACGCGGGCGACCATGCGCCGCACCCACTCGCGCTCCTGGACGCGCGTGAACCGGTCGGGGATGGCGACGACGAGCCTGCCGTTCTCCCGGAAGGCGGTCACCGTCCGGGTGCGGCGACGGCTGCGCCGGACCTCGACGTCGGGCAGTGCGGGGTCGGGGACGGCGGGCGGACGCGCGCGGGGGGGCACGAGCAGCACGGTAGCCGTACCCGCCGACGGCGCACCCCGGCGGGCTGTCGACGCCCCGCGCCGGGCGACGGAGGCGGGCCACGCGGGGAGGGCGTCCGGACGACCCCGTGCGGGGAGAACTGCGCAGAACGGGTGAAAACGGGCCTCGGAGCAGGCCGGAACCCGCGCGTCGTGCGTGTGACGAACGACAGGCCCGCACCCGCCCATTACGCTTGCGGCGCACGATGACGTCCGGCCCCACCTGGTCGGGGCGCACCGGTGCCGGCCGGGAGATCACGTCCCGGTACGCAAGCCTTCCGAACGGAGACGACTCATGGCCGAGACCTACAAGGGCGAGTTCTACTGTGTGAAGTGCAAGGAGAAGCGGCAGGCCGAGGGCGAGGTCGTCGTCGCCAACGGTCGCAAGATGGCCAAGGGCGTGTGCCCGGTCTGCGGCACCAAGCTCAACCGGATCCTCGGCAAGGCCTGAGCAGACGGATCGAGAGGGCGGCGCCCCCCCCCGGGCGCCCCCCGCGCCCCGGCTGCGGGCGGGGGCCGCCCCCCCCCCCCCCCCCCCGCC
>JAEZZV010000098.1 GCA_023418375.1 Actinomycetes bacterium
CACCTGCCGCGCGAGCGCTCGGCGCTCCGTTGTCCGCCGCCGGCCGGCGTCGACGAACCGCGAGGCCACCGCGCGCCGGACGTAGGCCTCGGCCTCGGCCTCGGTCGCGAACCGTGCCCGCCCGGAGAACGTCGCGACGAGCGCGTCCTGGACGAGGTCCTCCGCGTCCGGCCGCGAGGAGGTCAGCAGCATGCCGTACGCGACGAGCCGCGCGTACCTCGTCGTGACCACGTTCTCGAGCATCGGTTCCCATGTGCTCATGCCCACACCCTTCCGTCGGGACCAGAACGGACGGAGGTGATCATGTGGTTGGGGTCGGCAGCCGATGCGCGTCGCGACGGCGGAGCACCACCTTGCGGGCCTCCTCGAGCCACAGGACCGCGCTGGCCAGCGCCACGCACACCGCCCACTGGGCCGCGGTCATCGGGGCGGTCCCGAACGCGTGCTGCAGGAACGGCACGTGCACGACCGCCACCTGCAGCGCCGCGGCCAGCAGCACCGATCCCCACAGCCACCGGTTGTGCGTGCGGGTGAGCGCGGACTGCTCGCCGGAGCGCGCGTTGAACGCGTTGAACAGCTGGGCGAGCACGAGCACCGTGAACGCGGCGGTCCGGGCGAGGTCCGGGCCGTCGTGCCCGTCGACGAGTCCGCCCGGCAGGTGGATGTCGATCGCGAGCAGCGACGCCGCGGCCATCACCGCCCCGATCCACAGCACGTCCACCCACATGCGGGCGTCGATGACGCGGTCGGACAGCCGCCGCGGCGGCCGGGCCATGACGTCCTCGGTCTGCGGGTCGACGCCCATCGCGAGGGCGGGCCCGGTGTCCGTGAGCAGGTTGATCCACAGGATCTGCGTGGCGAGCAGCGGGACGACCACCACCTCGCCGTGCCCGGTCAGCCCCAGGAACCCCGCGAGCACGACGCCGAGGAAGACGGTCAGCACCTCGCCCATGTTCGAGCTCAGCAGGAACCGTAGGAACTTGCGGATGTTCGCGAAGATGCCGCGGCCCTCGCGCACGGCGGCGACGATCGTGGCGAAGTTGTCGTCGGCCAGGATCATCGCACCGGCCTGCCGCGTCACCTCGGTACCGGTGACGCCCATCGCGACGCCGATGTCGGCGGACTTCAGCGCCGGGGCGTCGTTCACGCCGTCGCCGGTCATCGCGACGACCAGACCGTCCGCCTGGAGCGCGTCGACGATCCGCAGCTTGTGCTCGGGGGAGACGCGCGCGAACACCGACGTCGTCCGGGCGACCTCGCGCCAGCCGTCGTCGTCGAGCGTGTCGAGCTCGAGCCCGGTCGCTGCGTGTGCGCCGTCGGGCACGATGCCGAGGTCCGTCGCGATCCGCAGGGCCGTGCGCGGGTGGTCGCCGGTGATCATGATGACCCGGATGCCCGCGCGCCTCGCCGCGGCGACGGCGTCCCGCGCCTCCGGCCGGGGCGGGTCGATGATCCCGACGACGCCGCACCACACCAGCTCCTGCTCGAGCTCGGCCTCGAGCACGTCCCCGTCGAGGTCGACGACGGCGTCCGGGGCGAGCTCGGTGACCCGGGCCGCCACGCCGAGCGTGCGGAGCGCCTCGCCCGACATCTCCTCGACGGCCGCGAGCACCGCGGCCCGGCGCGCGTCGGTGAGGGGGACCGCGTCATCGCCCACGAGCACCTGCGTGCAGCGACCGAGCAGGACGTCGGGTGCGCCCTTGGTGAGCACGGTGACGCCGATCGCACCCTCGACGTCCACGACGCCCGCGGCGTCCACCGGCGCCTCGATGCTCGACATGAGCTTGCGCTCGGACGTGAAGGGCACCGCGGCCACCCGCCGCGAGCGCGCGAGCCGCTCCTCGTGCAGGCCGGCGAGCTTGCGCTCGGCGACGAGGAACGCGCCGTCGGTCGGGTCGCCCTCGAGCGCCCAGGTCCCGTCGGGCTCCTCGCGCAGGACGGCGTCGTTGGCGGCACTGCCGCCCGCCAGCACCGCGGCGACCTCCGCGCGCAGCGTGCCGCCGACGGCCAGGTCGCCCCCGCCCTCGGCGACCACCACGCCCACCGGCGCGTACCCCGCGCCCTCGACGCGCACCGAGCCGGACGCCGTGACCACCCTGACGAGCGTCATCTCGTTCTGGGTGAGCGTCCCGGTCTTGTCCGAGCAGATCACCGACGCGGACCCGAGCGTCTCCACCGACGCCAGCCGCTTCACGATGGCGTTGCGGCCGGCCATCCGCTGAACCCCGACCGCGAGCACCACCGACAGCACGGCCGGCAGGCCCTCGGGCACCGCTGCCACCGCGAGCGAGACGCCGAGCAGGAGCACCGTGACGTAGTCGGCGGCCGTCGTGAGGTCCGAGATGGCCAGCACCGTCACCACCACGACCACCGCGATCACGACCACCGCGATCCCCAGCATCCGCCCGACGCCGGACACCTCGCGCTGCAGCGGCGTGGGCTCCTGCTCGGTGTCGGCGAGGAGCTGCGCGATCTTCCCCGTCTCCGCGTCCATCCCGGTCGCCGTGACGACCGCCCGCCCCGACCCGCGGGTCACCGCGGTCCCGCCGAAGGCCATGTTCGTGCGGTCCCCCAGCGCCGTCGGGCCTGCGAGCGCTGCCGTCTGCTTGCCCACCGCCTCGCTCTCGCCGGTGAGCGCCGCCTCGGCGGCGTACAGCGAGGACACCTGGACCAGCCGCGCGTCGGCGGGGACCGTGTCGCCCTCGGCGAGGACGAGCAGGTCGCCGGGCACCACCTCGCGCGCGGGCACCCGTCGCTGCTGCCCGCCCCGGACCACCGACGCCGTCGGCGCGCTGATGCGGGCGAGCGCCGCGACGGCGTCCTCGGCCTTGCGCTCCTGTGCGACGCCCAGCACCGCGTTGAGCACCACGATCACCGCGATCACGACGGCGTCGACCGGCACCCCCTCCGCGCCCTCGGCCAGCCACGCGCCCACCGAGACCACCACCGCGACCAGCAGCAGGACGACGAGCGGGTCCCGCAGCTGCGCCAGCAGCCGGCGCCACGTCGGCACGGGCGGGTCGGCGCGCAGCTCGTTCGGGCCGTGCTCGGCCAGACGGCGCGCCGCCTCCTCGGGGGACAGGCCCACGGCCAGGTCGGTGGCCAGGGCGGCGACGACGTCGTCGGGGTCGATGAGCCAGGGTTCCGTCGCGGTGTCCACGCCTCCATCCTGGCCGCACGCACCCGCGGGCGGGTGGCGGGTGTCGCGCGGTCGCGATCACTGCGCTTCCTGCTCCGTCCGATCTCGTCGTCGGAACGGGATCGGCCACCGGCTCGCCGACCCGAGGAGCACGATGGGCACCCGCACCGCAGAACCGCCACGGAGGACACATGAGCGCCCTGCTCGAGCCGCAGCTCGCCCCGCGCCGTCCCGACGCGCGGCCCCGCCGGCCACGCGCCGTCGGCTGGCCGACCGGAGCCGGCATCGCGCAGGGGGAGGGCGCTTGACAGCCGGCCCGGCCGAGGAGCTGCGCGCGACCGTCACGGCCAGGGCCGCCGGGACGCCCTACCGCGTCGACCCGACGCCGGAGGGCTTCGACGTGCGCCTGGACCTCGCCGACGCCCGGTGGTTCGGGCCGCTCGGCGCCTCGGGGGTGCGGCGCGTCATCCAGCTGCGCGTGGTGCTCGACGAGGCTCGCAGCCGGTACACGATGACCGACGACCACGTCGACGTGCGGTGGGAGGTCGGCGCCGACGGCGGGCGGGTCCCGCGGCTCGTCGCCTCGGCCCGGGCGCAGCGGACGCTCGGCCGCACGGACGAGGTCTCGATGGAGCGCACCTGGGGCATCGACACGACCGGCCGGCCGGGGCGCGTGCTCGACTACACCTTCTCCACCGCCGAGATCCACGCGCTGGTCCGCGAGCCGGCGAAGGACCTGGGGTGGTCCGAGCGGGCAGGCCTCGCCCAGCGGGTCGGGCTCGTCACCGCCATCGGCGGGGGAGCCCTCGCCGTCACGATCGGCGTCGTCCTCGGGGTGCTCGCGGCGACCGGGCGCCTGTAGCGGGGCGCCCCGGCCGTCGGCTCACCCCCGGTGCCGCGCTAGCCTGCGCGGGTGACCGTGGACGGCTGGGCAGGGGTGGCAGGGGTGGCGTCGTGAGCGTCCTGTCGGACCTGCGGACCGTCGCCGTCCACCGCGACTTCCGCAAGCTCTTCGCCGTGCGCCTGGTGTCCCAGTGCGGCGACGGCATGTTCCAGGCCGGCCTCGCGACGCTGTTCTTCTTCCAGCCGGAGCGGATGGCGACGGCCGGCGACGTCGCCGTCGCGTTCGCCGTCCTGCTGCTGCCCTTCACCGCGGTGGCGCCGTTCGCCGGGCCGCTGCTGGACAGGTGGCGGCGGCGACAGGTGCTGCTCCTCGGCAACGCGGCGCGGGTGCCGCTCGCGCTGGTGCTGGCCGTGCTCATGGCGACCGTCGGCGTCGGGCCGTGGGTGTACGTGCTGGCGCTCGTGACGCTCGGGGTCAACCGGTTCCTCCTGGCGGCCCTGTCCGCCGGACTCCCGCACGTGGTGCCGAGGCCGCAGCTGCTCATGGCGAACACGATCACGCCGACGCTCGGCGCGGTGGCGGCCGTCGTCGGAGCAGGGCTCGGCTTCGTCCTCTCGCGGGTGACGCCCGAGGGGGCGGTGCGGGACGGCGTCGTGCTCACCGTGGCGGCCGCGTTCTTCGCCGGCGCGAGCGGGCTCGCCCTGCGCCTGGGGCCCGACCAGCTCGGCCCCGAGCGTCGGTCCCTCAGCCTGTGGCGCGACGTTGCGGCCACGGCGAGCGACCTGGTCGACGGCGCGCGCTGGCTGATCCGGCGCCGCACCCCGGCGCTGGGGCTGGGCGTGATGGGTGTGCACCGGTTCCTCTACGGGGTCAACTTCATCGCGCTCATCCTGATGTCGCGCAACCTGCTGTCCGACCCGACCGACGCCGACGCCGGCATGGCGACGTTCGCCCTGCTCGCGGGCATCTCGTTCGCGGGCAACGGGCTCGCGATCGTGCTCACGCCGATCGCGCACGAGCGGATGCGGCCGGCGACCTGGGTGGCCGTGTGCCTCGGCGTCGGCGTGGTGAGCCAGGGGCTGCTGGCGGTCTCGCACGCGTACGGCGTCGTCGTGGCGTCGGCGGTGCTGCTCGGCCTCTCGGTGCAGGGCGCCAAGATCGCCGTCGACACGATCGTCCAGCG
The DNA here is from genome assembly GCA_023418375.1 of Actinomycetes bacterium. Classification (GTDB taxonomy): domain Bacteria; phylum Actinomycetota; class Actinomycetes; order Actinomycetales; family Cellulomonadaceae; genus Actinotalea. The sequence continues at coordinate 5,167 of JAEZZV010000098.1, forward strand.
CGACACGGACGACGACTACCGCGGCCGCGCGTTCTCCCTGTACGACATGCTCTACAACGCCGCGTTCGTGGGTGCGGCAGCGCTCGCGGCGGTCGCCCTGCCCGACGACGGCTGGTCGGCTGTCGTCTTCGCCGCCCTCGCCCTGACCTACGCCGCGACCGCCGCCACGTACCTCCGCGCCGAGGCCGCGGCGGCAGCCCGCCTCGTCAGCCGCCCGTAGCGACCGCCGTCCACGCAGGCGGCCCCCAGCCGGCGAGGCGCGGCTCAGTCCGCCGGGGCGCCCGGACGACGCGCGGACCACCACTCGCGCAGGTCCGCCTCGTTCTCCTCCGCCGGGCGCGGGCCCAGGTCCATCCGGCGCTCGAGCAGGAAGCGGTAGGCCTCGCCCACCTCGCGGCCCGGACCGATGCCGAGGATCGCCATGATCTGCTGACCGTCCAGGTCGGGTCGGATGGCGGCCAGCTCCTCCGCCTCGCGGAGCTCGGCGATCCGCGCCTCGAGCCCGTCGTAGGTGCGCCAGAGCCGCTCGGCCTTGCGCCGGTTGCGGGTGGTGCAGTCGGACCGGGTCAGCCGGTGCAGCCGCTCGAGGAGCGGCCCGGCGTCGGTGACGTAGCGGCGCACCGCCGAGTCGGTCCACTGTCCCTCGCCGTACCCGTGGAACCGCAGGTGCAGCTCGGTCAGACGCGCGACCGCCTGCACCGTCTCCTTGTCGAACCGCAGCGCCTTGAGCCGGCGGGCGACGAGCTTGGCCCCGACCATCTCGTGGTGGTGGAAGCTCACCCGCCCGTCGGACTCGAAGCGGCGCGTGGCGGGCTTGCCGACGTCGTGCAGCAGGGCGGCGAGGCGGAGCACCAGGTCCGGCCCGGGCACCGGCCCGGTCGGCGCGTCGTGCGTCCCCGTCTCCAGGGCGATGGCCTGCGCGAGGACGGTCAACGAGTGCTGGTAGACGTCCTTGTGCCGATGGTGCTCGTCGATCTCCAGGCGCAGGGCGGGCAGCTCGGGCAGCACCCGGTCCGCGAGCCCGGTGTCGACGAGCGCCTCGAGCCCGGGCCGCGGGTCGCGGGCGAGCAGCAGCTTCGTGAGCTCGTCGCGCACGCGCTCCGCCGACACGATCTCGATCCGGTCCGCCATCGACGTCATCGCGCGGCGCACGTCGTCGTCGAGGGAGAAGCCGAGCTGGGCGGCGAAGCGCGCGGCGCGCATCATCCGCAGCGGGTCGTCGTCGAACGACTGCACCGCGCCCACCGGCGTGCGCAGGCGGCGGGCTGCGAGGTCCGCGAGTCCGCCGAACGGGTCGACGAACGTCAGCGCCGGCAGGCGGACCGCCATCGCGTTCACGGTGAAGTCGCGCCGCGACAGGTCACCCTCGAGCGTGTCCCCGAACGCCACGACCGGCTTGCGGGAGCTCGGGTCGTACTCGTCGGTGCGGTAGGTGGTCACCTCGACGACGACGTCGGCGCTCGCCCCGGCGCCGCCGCGGCCGCCGCCCGTACCGCGGGCGAAGCGGCGGGCTCCGATGGTGCCGAACTCGCGGCCCATGTCCCAGTGCGCGTCGCCCCAGCGGGCGAGGATCGCCTCGGTCTGGTCGGGCGTGGCGGACGTCGCGAAGTCCAGGTCGTTGCTCGCGCGGCCGAGGAACGCGTCGCGCACCGGCCCGCCGACGAGCGCCAGCTCGTGGCCGGCGGCGGCGAACGCCTCCCCGAGCTCCAGGGCGGCGGGCGCGAGTCCGGCGAGCACGCCGAGGGCCCGACGCTGCAGCGCGGCGAGGCTCGGCGCGGTCGGTGCGGCGTCGGCGGGAGGGCGGGAGTCGGCAGGCACGGTTCCCCATGGTCCCAGATGCGATCGTTACAGTGTCGGCATGGCGAGCGTCATGCCCGATGCCGGCGGAGGGCCCGTGCCCACGCCGCCGGGCGGGCACGCGCTGCGCCTCGAGCGGAGCCGCCCCCAGCGCTCGCGCCACCTGCCCATCGTCGAGGAGACGTCGGCGGGCGGGCTCGTCGTCGTGCGCGAGGCCGGCGAGGCGCACGCTGCCGTCATCGCCCGGCGGAACCGGGCGGGCCGCCTCGAGTGGTGCCTGCCGAAGGGGCACCTCGAGGGCAGCGAGACGCCCGAGGAGGCGGCGGTCCGCGAGATCGCCGAGGAGACCGGGATCCACGGCCGCGTGGTGCGCGCGCTCGGCACCATCGACTACTGGTTCACCGGCGACGACCGCCGCGTGCACAAGGTGGTGCACCACTTCCTGCTGCACGCCACGGGCGGCGAGCTGACGGTCGCCGGCGACCCCGACGGCGAGGCCGAGGACGTGGCGTGGGTCCGCGTCGTCGACCTGGGTGCGAGGCTCGCCTACCCGAACGAGCGTCGGCTCGCGGCGGCCGCCGGTGAGGTGCTCGCCGAGTGCGGATGACCCGATGAGCCGCAGGACCGGCCGCGCCGGTGGTCCCGGCCGGACGCTCGCCGTCCTCGCGGTCGCGCTCGCCGGGGCCCTCGCGGCGCTCGCGGCACCGCCCGCCGCCGGCACGACACCCGTCGGGCCCGCCGGGAGCGGGACGACGTCCGGAGCGACGGCGTCCGGAGCGACGGCGGTGGAGCCCGACGACGGCCTGCCCCTGGACGTGCGCGTCACCGCGGTGACGCCACAGGTGCTCCAGCCGGGGCAGGACCTCGCCGTGACCGTGCGGGTGCGCAACGACGGCGGGACGCCGGTGGCACAGCCGCGCGTCGTGCTCTCGCTCGACCGGACCGCGTTCATCGGCCGGTTCTCGCTCGACCGGTGGCGTGGCGCCGCACCCACCGACCCGGTCGGGGCGGACGTCGCCGTCTCCGACCTGCCGGCGGAGCTCGCACCAGGCCAGCAGGTCTCGGTCGACCTCGTCGTCCCCGCCGCCCAGGTCCGGCTGCCGAGCCGCGCGACCGCCTGGGGCGCACGTGGGCTCGCCGTCAGCGTGGTCGACCTGGCGGACCCGGCCCGGATCCGCCTCGGCGTCGCGCGCACGTTCGCGCTCTGGTTCCCGCCGCAGGAGGTCACCGCCACGCAGGTGAGCGTGCTCGCCCCGATCGTCGGCCCGGCCGTCGACGCGACGACGGACAGCTGGGTGCCCGCCCTCGAGGCGGTCACGTCCGACGGCGGACGCCTCGCCGAGGTCGTCGAGGCCACCGCCGGGACACCGGGAGTGACGTGGCTGCTCGACCCCTGGCTGCTCGACGCCGCGGACCGCGGCGGCGTGGCCACGAGCGCCTGGGCCGGCCGCCTGCTCGCGGGCATGACCAACCGCGAGGTGCAGCTGCTGCCCTACCTCGACGCCGACCTCACGGCCCTTGCGCACACGACCCACGACGCGCTCCTCTCGACCGCGATCGACCGCGCCGAGACGACCGCGCGCTCGCACGGCCTGCCCGACGGCGCACGCGTGCGGCTCGCGCTGCCCGCCGTCGGCGAGCCGGACCTGGTGACGGCCGGGCTCGCCGGGCAGGCGGGGGACCTGGCGCTCGTCGTGGGCCCGGGCACGCTCCCCGCCCCGGCGGTCCTCACCTACACGCCGAGCGGCCGGAGCACGGTGAGCGCGCGCGGCCGCGACGTCACGCTCCTCGTGCCGGACGCCCGCCTGTCTGCGGCCCTGGCCACGGGCCTGGTCACGGTCGACGAGACGGTGGGCACGGACGCACGGTCCGCCGCCACGCCCGCCACGGCGGCGCAGGACCTGCTGGCCGAGCTCGCCGTGATCACCCGCGAGCGCCCGAACGACAGCCGCCACGTGCTCGCGACCGTGTCCCGCGACTGGACGCCCGACGTCGCCGTCGCGACCGCCCAGCTCGAAGCGCTCGCGTCGGCACCGTGGGTGCGGCTCCAGCCCGTCTCGGCGCTCATCGGGCTCGCGGACCCGGAGATCGAGCGGGGCACGCTCCCGGCCCGCTCATCCGAGGAGACCGAGATCGCGAGCGGGGAGATCACCGCGCTCACCACGGCGATCGAGCGTCGCCAGGAGCTCGCCGGCATGCTCGCCGAGCCCGAGGCCGAGCCGGAGCCCGAGGCCGCGACGGAGCAGGCCACCGAGCCGGACCCGGAGGCGGACCCAGGTACGGCGGCAGAGCCGGGTGCGGACCCGGGTGCCGAGCCGGACCCTGGGCAGGGCGTGGTGAGTGACGACGTCGAGCTGGAGCTCCTGGCCGCCCTGTCCGTGGCCTGGCGCGACGACCCCGCGGGGCGAGCGGCGCTCGTCGCCCGCGCCCAGCAGCAGGCGGACGCCCTGGCCGACGCCGTGAGCGTCACGCCGACCACGGAGGAGGGCATCAACGTGCTCTCGACGTCGGCGGACCTGCCAGTCAACGTGGCGAACGCCCTGGCCCAGCCGATCACGGTGCAGGTGCGCCTGCGCCCCGACAACCCCCGGCTCCGTGCGGACGACGCCGTCCCGGTCACGATCCCCGCGCAGAGCGAGGTCCTCGTGCGCATCCCGGTGCACGCGGTGCAGAGCGCTGACGTCAGCGTCACCGTCGAGGTGCTCACGCCCGACGGCGCGGTGGTCGACGACGACGCGTCCTTCCTCGTGCGCGTCCGCGCCGAGTGGGAGGGCATCGGGACGGCCATCCTCGGCGGGCTGCTCGCCATCGGCCTCGTCGTCGGCATCGTGCGCACCATCCGGCGCGGCCGGACGGCCCGGCGCTCGGCCCCCCAGGTCGACGCCGGCCCGGACGCCCTCTCGCCCGAGGTGGGCGGGGAGGGGGCGCGCGCGTGAGCGAGGACGCCGGCGCCCGGTCGCTGGGGCGCAGCACGGCGGTGATGGCGGCCGGCACGGCCGTCTCGCGCGCACTCGGGATCGCCCGCAGCACGCTGCTCGTCGCCGCCGTGGGCGTCACCAGCGCGCGCGCGGCCGACGCGTTCACCCTGGCGAACACCCTGCCCAACATCTTCTACATGCTCATCGCGGGCGGCGTCGTCAACGCCGTCCTCGTCCCGCAGGTGGTCCGCGCGTACCGGTCGGCGAACGGCCAGGAGTACGTCGACAGGCTGCTCACGGTGTCGTTCGTCATCCTCGGCGGCGCCACGGTGCTGCTCTGGGCGGCCTCGCCGCTCATCGTGCGGATCTTCGTGGACGGCGAGCAGGCGGTCCTCGCGACGTCGTTCGCCCTGTGGTGCGTCCCGCAGATCTTCTTCTACGGCGTGTACACGCTGCTCGGGCAGGTGCTCAACGCCCGCGGCAGCTTCGGGCCGTACATGTGGGCGCCCGTCGTCAACAACGTCGTCGCGATCGCGGGGCTCGTCGGGTTCATCGCGCTCTACGGCACGTGGGAGAAGCCCGCGCCCGGGGCGGTCGAGGACCTGTCGATCTGGTCCGGCGGCCGGGTCACCCTCCTGGCCGCGATGGCGACGCTCGGCGTCGTCGCGCAGGCGCTGGTGCTGATCTGGCCGCTGCGCCGCATGGGCTTCCGATACCGGCCCCGTGGCGGCTGGCGGGGTGCCGGGCTCGGCTCGGCGGGCCGGGTCGCCGGCTGGACGTTCGCCGCGCTGGCCGTCGGGCAGATCGGCACGTTCGTCGTCATGAGGATCGCCGTGTCCGCCCCGAACGTGGACCCCACGCAGATCGGCATCCCCGGCAACAACGCCTACACGCAGACCTTCACCATCTTCATGCTGCCGCACTCCCTGGTGACGGTCTCCCTCATCACGGCGCTGTTCACGCGCCTCTCGGACCACGCGGCCGCCCGCGACGTGCGCGCCGTCCGCGCCGACTTCTCGTACGGCCTGCGCACGATGGGCGTCTTCACGCTCTTCGCCGCGCCCGCGATCGCCGTCATCGCCGTGCCGCTGCTCCGCGTGATCTTCATCTCCACGGCGGAGTCGGACGTCTCCGCGATGGCGCCGATCATCGTCGCGTTCATGTGCGGGCTCGCGGCCCTCGGCGCGTGGTCGCTCGTCCAGCGCGTGTTCTACGCCTACGAGGACGCGAAGGGCCTGTTCCGGATCCAGGTCGCGATGGCGGGCGTCGTCGTGGTGACGTCCGTCCTGGGCCGACTGGTGGCGGACCCGCGGTCCTGGGTGGCCTGGTGCGCGGCCGGCATCGCGCTGTCCTACGTCGTCGGGGCCGTGTGGGGCGGCGCGCAGGTCTGGCGACGGCTGGGCGGCGGGCTGGGCAGGATCATCCGCCTGCACGTGCGCGCGGGGCTGGCAGCCGCGATCGCGACGGGGCTCGGCTGGCTGGTCAGCAGGCTCTTCGGCAACCTCGCGGCGTCGTCGTGGTTCCTCGCGGTCCTCGCGTGCGCCGTGGTCGGCGTGGTGATGGTGGTCGCGTACGGCCTCGCGCTGCGGTGGCTCGGGGTCACCGAGCTCGACGACGTCCTGCGGCCGCTGCTGGTCCGGCTGGCGCCGCTCATGCGGCGGCTGGAGCCGGTCACGTCGCGCCTCGGCCCGCTGGGGGCCCTGCTGGCGCCGCCGCCCGAAGCGGCGCGCCGTAGCATGGGCACGCCCGGACCCGCGGCGGCGCCGTCGGCCACCGTCCAGCGGGTCCACGTGCCCATCGGGGGCGGCATCGGGTACGGGCGCCTCGGGCGCCCTGAGCGCGGAGGTGATCGTCTGGACGCCGTCATCGGGCGTGGCACGCTGCTGGCCGGTCGCTACCGGCTGCACCAGCCCGTGGCCGCGGACCTCCCCGACGCGCAGACGTGGACGGCGCGCGACCAGATCCTCGACCGCCCGGTGCGCGCGATCGTCCTGGTGGGCGCGAACCCCGGTCCTGCGCAGGACGCCGCCCGACGCGCGGCCCTCGTCTCCGACCCGCGCCTGCTGCGCGTGCTCGACGTCGGCGACCACGAGGGGGTCGCCTACGTCGTCACGGAGCCGGTCGTCGGCCAGGACCTCGGCCGGCTGACCGCCAACGGGCCGCTCCCGGCGGACCAGGCGCGCGCGATCGTCGGCGAGGCCGCCGCGGCGCTCGAGGTGGCCCGGCGCCGCGGCGTCCACCACCTCGCCCTACGCCCGCAGTCGGTGCACGTCACGCCCGACGGCGCGGTGCTCGTCACGGGCCTCGCGGTCGACGGGGAGCTCTTCGGCAACGCGCACGGCGACGCCAAGACGACGTCGCGCGCGGACACGGTCGGGCTCGTCGCACTGCTCTACCTGGCCCTGACGGGCCGCTGGCCCGCGGCGTCGGCGACGCCCGGCGCGCCCGGGACCGCCGAGGCGCAGGGCGCCGCGGGCGGGACGACGCCCGTCGTCCCGTCGGTGTCCGGCGCGCCGGTGCCGCCCGCCGAGCTCAGCCCTGCCGTGCCCGCCGACCTCGACACGCTCTGCACCGTCACCCTCGGCCCGCACGACGACGGACCGCACAGCCCGGGTGAGCTCGTGCGCGAGCTCGAGCCCTGGCCCTCGATCGCCGCCGCGACCATCTACGACGCGCTCGACGCCGCGACACGCTCCGCCATCGTGCCCTCGGGCCCGTGGGACGAGGGCGGCCCCGGCGGCGACGACGGCGCGGGGTTCGCCGGCCCCGGGGCGGGCCCGGCGGGAGG
>JAEZZV010000135.1 GCA_023418375.1 Actinomycetes bacterium
GGTGTGGGCGGCGCGCGGGGCCGGGGTGCGGGGCGCGCGGGGCCGGGCGAGACTCGAGGGGATGCGCCTGGCGACGTTCAACATCCTGCACGGCCGGTCCCCCGCCGACGGCGAGGTGGACCTGGGCAGGTTCGCGACGGCCGTCGCGCGGCTCGACGCCGACGTCCTCGCGCTCCAGGAGGTGGACCGCGACCAGCCCCGCTCGCACGGCGCGGACCTCACGGCCGTCGCGGCCGAGGCGCTCGGCGCCGACCATCACCGGTTCGTGGCGACGCTCGCCGGCACCCCGGGCGTGTGGACCGCGGCGACCGGCGACCTCCAGCCCGACACGGCCGCCTACGGCATCGCCCTGGTCAGCCGGTACCCGGTGGTGGGCTGGCACACGCGCACCCTGGCGGCGCTCCCCGGGCCGGTCCCGGTCTCGTTCCGACGCGGGGCCCCGCCGACCCTGGTGCACGACGAGCCGCGGGCCGCGCTCGCGGCCGACGTCGACGCGCCGGAGGGCCGGGTCACCGTGGTCGCGACGCACCTGACGTTCGTGCCCGGCTGGAACGCCGTGCAGCTGCGGCGCCTCGTCGCCTCGCTCGCCGGGCACGCGCGCCCGGTCGTGCTCATGGGCGACCTGAACCTGCGGGGCCACCTGCCCGAGCGGCTCACCGGCTGGCGCTCGCTCGCGACGGCGGACACCTTCCCCGCCGACGCGCCGAGGCGGCAGCTCGACCACGTCCTCGCCGACGGCGAGCTGTCCGCCGTCGGGCCGGCCGCAGCCGTCGACACCGGGGTGTCGGACCACCGGGCGCTGGTCGTCGACGTCGGGAGGTAGGGCAGCCGCCGCCCCGGGGTGCAACGAAACGGGTTCTCGCTGACCTGCGACGGCGCGCGCATGAACGGACAAGTTCACGGCCCGTGTGCGCGACGACGCGCCCCGGGGTGTGCAGAACCGCGCCGGGACCGCGGCATGCGAGCGCCCTCACCCCGGACCCGCGACCAAGGTCCCGGTTCCACGAGGATCACCCGGCTTTTCACCTGCCCCCTGTCGGGAGTGGGACCTAGGTCACGTTCAGGCGGGGGCCCGACGAGCCGGAACACCCCGCGGCCGACCGAGCCCTCGGCGGCCGTGAGGGGACAACGATGCGGATCCGTACCTGGGGGGCCCTGGCGCTCCTCCTGACCGGCCTCGTGGCGGTGCCGACCACCGCCGCGCAGGCCGCCACCAAGCCCGACGCCGCCACCACTGGCGTCGTGACCGGCGCGAGCCTTGCCGCGATGAACGGCGGCTGGGTCTCGACCGGTGGCACCACCATCTCCAACAAGGTCATCACCGGCGACGTCACGTTCGCCGGTTCCAACCTCACCGTGCGCAACGTCCGGGTGACCGGGCACGCCCTGTTCACCGGCGACAACGTCGTGATCGAGGACTCCGAGTTCGGCTCGTGGTCGCTCTCCGGCACCGCCGGCCTGCAGGCCAGCCGCGTGGAGGTCTTCGGCAACACCGGCAAGGACGGCCTGCACATCACCTCGGACTCCGGGCCGGTCCAGAACGTCGTCATCCGCGACTCCTGGATCCACGGCGCCAAGGTCAGCGGTGACTCGCACTACGACGGCATCCAGGTGCGCGGTGTCGACGGTCTGACGCTCGAGCGCACGCTCGTCGAGCCGAGCGCCGCCTACGTGCCGCAGCACAACAGCGCGCTGTTCCTGGAGAACGCGAACGGCGGCAACCGGAACATCACCGTGAAGGACTCCTGGCTGTCCGGCGGCGGCTACACGCTCTACGCGTTCGCCAGCAACATCCAGGTCACGGGCACCCAGATCGCGCGCGGCGCCTTCGGCTACCTGTACCCGGGCTCCGGCGGCGTCACCACGTTCTCGGGGAACGTCGGCGCGACCGGCGCGGCCCTGAGCTGGTCCGGCGGGACGATCGTCGAGTCGGGCACCGCGCCGGCTCCGACGCCCACGCCGACACCGACCCCGACGCCGACACCGACGCCGACGCCCACGCCCACCCCGACGCCGACCCCGACGCCGACGCCCGCGCCCGCGCCCGCCCCGACCGGCCTGCCGACGGCCGCGACGACCGGCGTCGTCAGCGGCGCGACGCTCGCGACGATGTCCGGCGGGACCGTGTCGACCAGCGGGACCGTCGCCAACAAGGTCATCTCGGGCAACGTGCTCTTCACCGGCTCGAACCTCACGCTGCGCAACGTCCGCGTGACCGGTGAGGCGATCTTCCGCGGCGACAACGTCGTCATCGAGGACTCCGAGTTCGGCGCCCTGTCGTTCTCGGGCACCGAGGGCGTCCAGGTGTCGCGCGTCGACATCGTCGGCGCCACCGGCAAGGACGGCATCCACATCACCGCCGACACCGGCGCCGTGCGCAACATCGCGATCCGGGACACGTGGATCCACAACCCGCAGGTGCTGCCCGAGTCGCACTACGACGGCATGCAGGTGCGCGGCGTCGACGGCCTGACCATCGAGCGGACGCTCATCGAGCTCGGCGCCTGGAAGTCGCAGTACAACGCGGCCCTGTTCCTCGAGAACGCCAACGGCGGGAACCGCAACGTCACCGTGAAGGACTCCCGGCTCACCGGCGGCGGGTACGTGCTGTACACCTTTGCGAGCAACGTGCAGATGACGGGCTCGACGTTCGGACTCGGCAACTGGGGCATCCTCTTCCCGTCCTCGCCCACGCCCTCGGTCTTCACGGGGAACACGAGCACGAGCGGGCAGGCGCTGACCTGCAACGGGACGACGATCGTCACGTCGACGGCCCCCGCGCCGACACCGACCCCGACGCCCACCCCGACGCCCACGCCCACGCCCACGCCGACGCCCACGCCGACGCCCACGCCCACGCCCACCCCGACCCCGACGCCCACGCCCACCCCGTCGCCCTCGGCGACGCCGACGGCGGCGAACACCGGCGTGGTCACCGGCGCGACCCTCGCGTCCATGAAGGGCGGCTGGGTGGGCACCGCGGGCACGACCATCTCGAACAAGGTCATCACGGGCAACGTCACGTTCGCGGGCTCCAACCTGACGCTGCGCAACGTCCGGGTCACCGGCGAGGCTGTCTTCAGCGGCGACAACATCGTCGTCGAGGACTCCGAGTTCGGGGCCGTCGCTCTCTCCGGCACCGCGAACGCCCGGCTGACGCGGGTCGACGTCTTCGGCGTGTCCGGCAAGGACGGCATCCTCGTCGTCTCCGACAGCGGCCCCGCGAAGGCCGTCGTCATCAAGGACTCGTGGATCCACAACCCGGTCGTCAGCTCGAGCGGCTCCTACGAGGGCGTGATCGCCCGCGGCGTCGACGGGCTGTCGGTGCAGAACACCGTCGTCGACCTCGGCGCCTACGCGGCCGGCAAGAGCGTCGCGCTCATGCTGCAGAACGCGAACGGCGGCAACCGCAACGTCACGGTGACGGGCTCGCGGCTGCTCGGCGGCAACCACGTCCTGTCCAACGGCGGCGGCGCACTGTCCATCACGTCGTCGGTCCTCGGCAACGCCCGCTCGGGCTACCTGGCCCCGGGCTCGACGGCGCTGACCACCTTCACGGGCAACACCTCGCCCTCCGGTGCGGCGCTCACCTACGCGGGCGGCGTCATCAAGTAGTCCTGCGGCTGCCCGCTGACCCGGGCAGCCCACCGACCAGGCCCCCGGGGGACGGACCACCGTCCCCCGGGGGCCTCGCCACGCCCGGCCGTCGGCGGTGCGACGGTGCTCGGGGGTTCCGCGGGCGACGATCGCGACGGATCATGGGCCGGGTCCCGCCCCGCAACGGAGGAGACCCGCCGTGACCGATCCCCGTGCTCCCGAGCCCACCACCGTGACGGTCGACGTCGTCGTCCTCGGCGCGGGGGCGGTGGGTGAGAACGTCGCCGACCGGGCCGGCCGGACGGGCCTGAGCGTCGCGATCGTCGAGGAGCACCTGGTCGGCGGCGAGTGCTCCTACTGGGCGTGCATGCCCTCCAAGGCGCTGCTGCGGCCGGCTGCCGTGCTCGCGCAGGCGCGGGCGGTCGCGGGCGCCGCAGGCGCGGTCACGGGCGGCGTGGACGTCGCCGCCACCCTGGCGACCCGGGACGCCATCGTCCACGGGTGGGACGACGGCTCCCAGGTCGACTGGCTGGACAGCGTCGGCATCCGGCTGGTGCGCGGGCGCGGCCGCCTGGCCGGGCCGCGCCGCGTGGCGGTGACCTCCGAGGACGGCGCGGCGCCCGTCGTCCTCGAGGCGCGGCACGCGGTCGTGGTCGCGACGGGCAGCACGCCGGTCCTCCCGGAGGTGCCGGGACTGGCGGACGTCGAACCGTGGACCAGCCGCGAGGCGACGGCGGTCCACGACGTCCCGCGGTCGACCGCGATCGTCGGCGGCGGGGTGGTCGCCACCGAGATGGCCACCGCCTTCGCCGACCTGGGCGCGCGCGTGACGCTCCTGGTC
>JAEZZV010000154.1 GCA_023418375.1 Actinomycetes bacterium
GCGCACCGCCGATGCCGCGCGCGCGGAGGCGGAGGCACGGGCCACGACGCACCGCGAGCGCGCGGAAGAGTGGGCGACGGCCGCGGGCCTGGCCCGCACCGACGCCGACCCGCGGCTCGCGGCCTACGACCTGCCCGACGAGCTCGTGGTCGACGGCGCGACGCAGGAGGCGATGGCCACCGTGACCAGTGAGGTCGAGGCGGCTCTCGGTGTCACCTACGCCTCGCTCGTGGCGCGCGCCGACGCAGGGGCGCGCGCGCCCTTCCTGGACGCGATGCTCGAGCAGGCCCGCCACGGGACGGCCGTGGGCGCGCCGGTTCCTGCGTTCCCCGGACTGCCCGAGCGCGCCTGACGCGAGCGCCGGCGGGCCGCCTGGGCCGAGGCGGGCTCTGGACGTCGACGCGACCGGCCCTCATGCCTCCAGCAGCGCGGAGACGACCTCGCTCACGCGGTGCGCCGCGTCGGCGACCGGCACCTGCTGGGCGACCGGCCGCTCGCCATCGACCTCGACGCCGAGGGACCGCGCGTCGACGGCACGCCGGAGCCGCAGCTCGACGTTGCCCTCCGCGAGCCCGCGGCCGACGACGACGAGCACGGGGGCGCCGAGCAGCTCGGCGTCGGCGAACTTGACGCCGGGCGAGACGCGCGGGCGGTCGTCGTAGAGCACCTCGACGCCCGCGCCGTGCAGCTCGGCAGCGAGCTCGGCGGCGGCGTGGAAGACGGCCTCGTCCTTGCCGGTCGCCACCAGGTGGACCTGGACGGGGGCCACCTGGATCGGCCAGGCGAGCCCGGCGTCGTCGTGGTTGGCCTCCGCGAGCGCGGCCACGGCACGCGAGATGCCGATGCCGTAGGAGCCCATGGTCACCGTCACGGCCTTGCCGTTCTCGTCCAGCACCTTCAGGCCGAGCGCGTCGGAGTACTTGCGGCCCAGCGCGAAGATGTGGCCCATCTCGATGCCGCGGGCCAGCTCGAGCGGTCCCGATCCGTCCGGTGCCGGGTCCCCGGCGCGAACCTCCGCCGCCTCGATCGTGCCGTCGGCGCCGAAGTCGCGCCCGGCGACCAGGTCGAACACGTGCCTGCCCTCGACGTTCGCACCCGTGATCCAGCGGGTGCCCGCCACGACGCGCGGGTCGAGGAGGTAGCGGACGGCGTCCTCGCGACCGGTGTTCGCGACACCGACGGCTGCCGGCCCGATGTAGCCCTTGACCAGCTCGGGGTGCGCGGCGAAGTCGGCGTCGGTCGCGGGGGCCACCTCCGCGGGCGACGCCGCGGCCTCGAGCCGCTTCAGGTCCACCTCGCGGTCGCCCGGCAGCCCGACGACGAGCAGCTCGCGCTCCCCGTCGGGGTGCGTGAGCACCAGGACGACGTTCTTGAGCGTGTCGGCGGCCGTCCACGCGCGGTCGGGGCGTGGGAAGCGCTCGTTGGCGAGCGCCACCAGGGACTCGATCGTCGGCGTGTCCGGCGTGTCCTCGACGTGCGCGGTGGGGGCGTCGTCGTACGGGACGGCGTCGGGGACCGGCGTGGTGACGGCCTCCACGTTCGCCGCGTACCCGCCGGGCGAGCGCACGAACGTGTCCTCACCGATCGGCGTCGGGGTCAGGAACTCCTCGCTGCGGGACCCGCCCATCGCGCCCGACATCGCCGCGACGATCACGTACTCCAGGCCGAGCCGCGTGAAGATCCGCTGGTAGGCCTCGCGCTGGCGCAGGTAGGCGGCGTCCAGGCCGGCGTCGTCGACGTCGAAGGAGTAGGCGTCCTTCATGACGAACTCGCGCCCGCGCAGCAGGCCGGCGCGGGGTCGCGCCTCGTCGCGGTACTTCGTCTGGATCTGGTAGAGCGCGAGCGGCAGGTCCTTGTAGCTCGAGTACAGGTCCTTGACCAGGAGCGTGAACATCTCCTCGTGCGTCGGGGCGAGGAGGTAGTCGGCCTCCTTGCGGTCCTGCAGCCGGAAGAGGTTCGGACCGTACTCGGTCCACCGGTTCGTCGCCTCGTAGGGCTCGCGCGGCAGCAGCGCCGGGAAGTGCACCTCCTGCGCGCCGATGGCGTCCATCTCCTCGCGCACCACGCGCTCGACCTTGCCGAGCACGCGCAGGCCGAGCGGCAGCCACGTGTAGATGCCCGGGGCCGCGCGCCGGATGTACCCGGCGCGGACGAGGAGCTTGTGGCTGGGGACCTCGGCGTCGGCCGGGTCCTCCCGGAGCGTGCGCACGAACAGGGTCGACATCCGCAGGAGCATGGGCGTCAGCGTAGTGGCGCGCGCGTGCGCCCCCGCGCGAGGGCGAGCGATCGGGCTGTTCCGGCGGGCCGTCGCCCGGCACGATGGACGGGTGCCGGAGCTGCCCGAGGTCGAGTCCCTCGCCCGCTTCCTCGCCGACCGCGCGGTGGGGCGCGCGATCGCGTCGGTGGCGGTCGCGAACATCAGCGCCCTGAAGACGTACGCGCCCGCGCCAGGGGACCTCGTGGGGCGCCCCGTGATCGCGATGACGCGGCACGGCAAGTGGCTGGACCTGGCCACGGACGGCCCGCACCTGGTGTGGCACCTGTCGCGCGCAGGCTGGGTCCGCTGGTATGACGCCGTGCCCGCGACGACGGTCCGGCCGGGCAAGTCGCCGCTCGCCCTGCGCGTCGTGCTCGACGACGGCGCCGGCTTCGACCTCACCGAGCAGGGGACACGCAAGCGGCTGGCGGTGCACGTGGTCGACGACGCGACGCAGGTGCCGCTCGTCGCCTCCCTGGGCGTGGAGCCGCTCGGCCCCGACTTCACACCCGAGCGATTCGCCGAGCTGGCCCGGGCGAGGAACCAGCAGGTCAAGGGGCTCCTGCGGGACCAGCACGTGATCGCGGGCATCGGCAACGCGTACTCCGACGAGATCCTGCACGCGGCACGGATGAGCCCGTTCGCGCTCACGGGCTCGATGTCCGACGAGGATCTCGCACGCCTGCACGACGTCGTGCAGGCGGTCCTGCGCGAGGCGCTGGCGGCATCGGCGGGGCGCCCGGCCGCCGAGCTCAAGGATGCCAAGCGCCGCGGGATGCGCGTGCACGGCCGGGCGGGCGAGACGTGCCCGGTGTGCGGCGACGTCGTGCGCGAGGTCTCGTTCGCCGACTCCGCGCTCCAGTACTGCGCGACCTGCCAGACGGGCGGCAAGCCCCTGGCCGACCGACGGATGTCGAAGCTGCTGAAGTAGCCACGGGCCACCGCCGTCGGCCCTTCCCGAACAACGACGCACCCCGCGAGCGACCGACGCTCGCACCAGCACCGTTGCTCGCATGCCAACACGCGCGCGGGACGTGCGGCGTCGGCATCCGCGCGCTCGCGCGCGGATGCGATGACGTCCGACGCCGCCGAGGCCTCAGAAGAGGACCGTCGCGTAGGTGCCGACCTGCCGGAACCCGACGCGGCGGTAGCAGGCCAACGCCGGCGTGTTGTAGGCGTTGACGTAGAGCGACACGAGCGGCGCGACCCGACCCAGCGCGTGCGCCACCACCGCGGCCATGCCGTGCTCGGAGATCCGCTGACCGCGCAGACGCGGCGTCACCCAGACACCCTGCACCTGGGCCACCTGCCGCGTGACGGCGCCGAGGTCGGCCTTGAAGACGACCTCGGGACCCTGCGGTCCCTCCTCGACCCGCACGAAGGTGCGGCCCTCGTCGACCAGGGCCCGGACCCGTGCCTCGTACGCGCCGGGGCTGCCCGTCAGCGGCGAGTAGCCGACCTCCTCGACGAACATCGCGACCGACGCCGGCAGGAGCAGGGGCATCTCCTCGGGGCGCGCCATCCGCACGGCCGGGTCCGGCTCGACGTCCGCGGGGCGGTCGATGACGAGGGACGGCTGGTCGGACCGGATGTCGCGCGCCGGGCTCCAGGAGTCGGCGAGCCGCTCCCAGAGGCCGAGGACCGCGCGCGCCTCACCGACGATCGAGCTGCACCGGCGCCCCTGCCGCCGGGCCGCGTCGGCGAAGGCGTCGAGGGCCTCGGTGTCCTCGGGGTCGCACACCGGGACGAGGTTCGCCCCCGCCCAGCAGAGGGCGTCGAGGACGCCGCCGCGCTGCATGCCCCAGATCGTCGCCCCGGCGCGGTCCGCTCCCGCGGCCAGGGCAGCCTCGATGCGCGTCGCGGCCAGCACCGTCGCGACCGGGTCGTAGGCGCACAGGGCAGCCGCGTCGGCCAGGCCCACGTCCGTGACGACGGAGCGGGCGGAGGTGCGCCACCGTCCCATGGCGCGATTCTGCCCCAGCCCGGGGCCTGGGCCAGCGGACCCGCCGCGTCGGCGAGCCGCAGCGTGAGCAAGGGCGCGGCGCCGCCGCGGTCAGGAGACGGAGACGACGGGCGCGCCGCCCTCGGCGGGCTCCATCTCCTCGGCGAGGCGCATGGCCTCCTCGATGAGCGTCTCGACGATCTGCGACTCCGGCACCGTCTTGATGACCTGGCCGCGCACGAAGATCTGCCCCTTGCCGTTGCCCGACGCCACGCCGAGGTCCGCCTCGCGCGCCTCGCCCGGGCCGTTGACGACGCAGCCCATGACGGCGACGCGCAGCGGCACCTCCATGCCCTCCAGGCCGGCCGTGACGCGCTCCGCGAGCGAGTACACGTCCACCTGGGCCCGGCCGCAGGACGGGCACGAGACGATCTCCAGCTTCCGGGGCCGCAGGTTCAGCGACTGGAGGATCTGGATGCCGACCTTGACCTCCTCGACCGGAGGCGCGGAGAGCGACACGCGGATCGTGTCGCCGATCCCCTTGCTCAGCAGGGCGCCGAACGCGGTCGCTGACTTGATCGTGCCCTGGAACGCCGGCCCCGCCTCGGTCACGCCGAGGTGCAGCGGCCAGTCACCGCGCTCGGACAGGAGCTCGTAGGCGCGCACCATGACCACCGGGTCGTTGTGCTTCACCGAGATCTTGAAGTCGTGGAAGTCGTGCTCCTCGAACAGCGACGCCTCCCACACGGCCGACTCGACGAGC
This sequence comes from Actinomycetes bacterium, assembly GCA_023418375.1. Lineage (GTDB taxonomy): Bacteria > Actinomycetota > Actinomycetes > Actinomycetales > Cellulomonadaceae > Actinotalea. Next base: position 4,963 of record JAEZZV010000154.1, read on the forward strand.
GCCTCGGGCGTCGCCTTGCCGTACTTCTCGAGCAGCCGCGGGTCGAGCGAGCCCGCGTTCACGCCGATCCGCAGGGACACCCCGGCGTCGGCGGCGGCGCGCGCGATGGCGCCCACCTGGTCGTCGAACTTGCGGATGTTGCCGGGGTTCACGCGGACCGCGGCGCAGCCGGCCTCGATCGCGGCGAACACGTACTTCGGCTGGAAGTGGATGTCGGCGATCACCGGGATCTGCGACTTCTTCGCGATGACCGGCAGCGCGTCCGCGTCGTCCTGGCTCGGCACCGCCACGCGCACGATGTCGCAGCCCGCCGCGGTGAGCTCGGCGATCTGCTGCAGCGTCGCGTTGATGTCCGACGTGAGCGTCGTCGTCATCGACTGCACGCTCACGGGCGCGTCGCCGCCGACCAGGACCTTGCCGACCTTGATCTGCCGCGTCGGGCGCCGAGGAGCCAGCACGGGCGGGGGCGCAGCGGGCATGCCGAGGCTGATGGGGATGCTCACCGGTCCAGTATCCCCCCGCCCGCCGACCGACCCGGCACGCCGCCCGCCCCCGCGGCGCACCTTCACCAGACCCGCCCGTCAGATGACGGGGACCACCACGTCCGCGACGACGAGGAACAGGCCCAGCGCGACGAGGACGACGAAGACCCCGTAGGCGACGGGCATCATCTTCGCCATGTCCGCAGGCCGCGGCCGCGGACGCCCGTTCACCCGCGCCCACTGCCGCTTGGCGCCCTCCCAGAGCGCCCCCGCGACGTGCCCACCGTCGAGCGGAAGCAGGGGGATGAGGTTGAACACGAAGAGCGCGATGTTGAGCGACCCGATGAGCAGGACCATCGTCGCGACCCGGTCTGCGACCGTCACCTCGGGGTCCTGCACGCTGGTGACCTGCCCGGCCACCTGCGCGACACCCACCAGCCCGACGACGCCCGGCTCCCGCTCGCCGTCACCGACGAGGGCCCGGCCGATGTCGACGACGGCCCCCGGCAGCCCGACGATCGCCTTGACGTTCTCCCAGACGACCTCGCCCAGCCGCGGGACCGCCTCGCCGAGAGGCAGGGGGCGCATCTGGGTCGACGGGCTGACGCCGACGTAGCGGACCGTCTCCGTGACGACCTCGCCGCCGGCCTCTCGCGCCGTGCCGTCCTCGTTCCACACGGGCCGCTCGACCTCGACGGGGTCGATGGTCAGCGTCACCGGCCGGCCGTCGCGCTCGACGACCAGCGGGATCGCGGTCCCCTCGCTCCCCCGGACGGCAGCCGTGAAGTCGGCCCACTCGCCGATCGGCCGGCCGTCGAACGACACCAGGACGTCGCCGACCTGCACGCCGGCGACGTCGGCGGGGCTTTCGGGGTCGGCGGCGGTGCACTGGCGCTGCCCCTCGGCGTCGGCCGGCAGGATGCACTGGCCGACCATCCCGACGGTCGTCGATGCCTCGCCCTCGCCGTAGGCGACGAGGACCCCGCCGATGAGCAGCGCGCCGACGACGAGGTTCGTCAGCGTGCCGCCCGCCATGACGAGGATCTTCTTCGGCGTGCTGAGCCGGTAGAACGCCCGGTGCTCCTCCCCCGGCTCGATCTCCTCGGCGCTCGCGTTGCGGGCCTCGGCGACCATCTGCCCGACGGCACCGCGCGGCTCGACGCCTTCGGCCCCCACCTCGCGGGCCGGCGCCAGCATCCCGACCATCTTCACGTAGCCGCCGAGCGGGATGGCCTTGAGCCCGTACTCGGTCTCGCCGCGCCGGAACGAGTACAGGGTCGGCCCGAAGCCGATCATGTACCGCGGCACGCGGACCCCGAACCGCTTCGCGGGGATCATGTGCCCCAGCTCGTGCAGCCCGATCGACACGAGAAGCCCGACCACCAGGACGAGCAGCCCGAGGGCGTACGCCATGACACCTCCACGTCCCGCGGGTCACCCGCACAGCAAGCCGAGCCCATCATCCCCGACGACGCCCTCCGTGGTGTGCGCCGTCCGACCGGCGCGCCATCCGAGCGGGACCGGTGTTTGCCCAGGGCGCCACCGGGCGAGCAGGATCACCCCATGACGACGCCCCCGCTGGACGAGATCTCGCAGTCGATCATCGCCGAGCTCCAGCGGGACGGCCGGCGGCCGTACGCAGCGATCGGCAAGGCGGTGGGCCTGTCGGAGACCGCCGTCCGGCAGCGGGTGCAGCGGCTGGTGGAGACCGGCGTCGTGCAGATCGTGGCGGTGACCGATCCGCGCCGCGTCGGCCTGACCCGCCAGGCGATGATCGGCATCCGGGCCGAGGGCGACCTGCAGCGGGTCGCGGACGCCCTCGCCGCGATGCCGGAGGTCGTGTACGTCGTCATCACGGCCGGCGCCTTCGACATCCTCACCGAGGTGCTCTGCGAGGACGACGAGCAGCTCCTCGGCATCCTCAACGACCGCATCCGGACGCTTCCGGGCGTGGTCGGCACGGAGACGTTCGTCTACCTCAAGGTGCGCAAGCAGCTGTCGACGTACCGGCGCGCCTGACGGTCAGCGCCGGTCGAGGATCGCGCGCGCGGCCGTCCGCGCCCATGCGTCGGCGGCCAGGACAGCGTCCAGGCTGAGCGCGTCCGCGCCCACGCCGTCGTGCCCGGCCAGGACGCGTTCGACCGTGCCCACCACGTCGCCGAACGCGATCTGACCGGCGAGGAACGCCGCGACGCACTCCTCGTTCGCGGCGTTGTACACGGCCGGGTGGGTGCCCGACGCCGCGACCGCCCCGCGCGCCAGCCGGACGGCGGGGAACGCCTCCTCGTCGAGCGGCTCGAATGTCCAGGACGCCGCCGTCGTCCAGTCGCACGCGGGCGCGACCGCGTCGAGGCGGTCCGGCCAGGACAGGCCCAGCGCGATGGGAAGGCGCATGTCGGGCGGTGACGCCTGCGCGATCGTCGAGCCGTCGACGAACTCGACCATCGAGTGCACCACCGACTGCGGGTGCACCACGACGGCAATGTCGGCGACGGGCACGTCGAAGAGCAGGTGCGCCTCGATCAGCTCGAGGCCCTTGTTGACCAGCGAGGCCGAGTTGACGGTCACCACGGGGCCCATGGACCAGGTGGGGTGTGCGAGCGCCTCGGTCGGCGTCGCCCGCTTCACCTCGTCGGCGGGGCGCCCGCGGAACGGGCCGCCGGACGCCGTCAGCACGAGCCGCCGGACGTCCGCGCGGTGCCCGGCGCGCAGGCACTGCCAGATGGCGGAGTGCTCGGAGTCCACCGGCACGATCTGGTCGGCGTGCCGGCGCGCGCCGGTGACCAGCGCGCCGCCGATGACCAGCGACTCCTTGTTCGCCAGCGCGAGGGTGCTGCCCGCGGCCAGCGCCGCGAGCGTGGGTCCCAGGCCGACGGCGCCCGTGATGCCGTTGAGCACGACGTCGGCCCCGGAACCGGCGAGCGCCCTGGCCGCGTCGGGACCCAGGAGGAGCTCCGGGACGGCGCGGGCCGGCGCACGGTCGGCCAGAGCAGCCAGCACCGCTGGTGCGGCCGCCGCGTCCGCGAGGGCGACGACCGGGGCGCCCGTCGCGACGACCTGCTCGGCCACCAGCCGGGGGTTCGCGCCGCCCGCGGACAGGCCCGCCACCGCGAACCGGTCGCGATGGCGGCCGAGCACGTCGAGGGCCTGCGTCCCGATCGAGCCGGTGGAACCGAGGACGACGACGCTGCGGGGAGTCACGGGGGCATTCTGGCGCACACGGCCCCTCGGGCCGGAGTGCCGGACGCCGGGCAGGCAGAGGTGGCATGATCTGCGGCCATGGTCAAGGACTCGATGCTGGCGAACGGTGAGCGCGTCATCTTCCAGGCGCACTCCCACTGGAAGAACATCTTCTGGCCGGTGGTGCTCGTCCTCGCGCTCGCCGGGCTGGTCATGGTGACGCTGCTCGAGTGGCTCCCGGACACCGAAGACCAGGGCGTGGCACGGTGGGCCGTCGTCGGCGTGGCAGGGGTCCTCGGCCTCGCGTTCGGCGTCTGGCCGATCATCGTCTGGCTCGCCTCGTCGGACACCCTGACCACCCGCCGGCTGATCAGCCGGCGCGGCGTCTTCTCGCGCGAGGGCCGCGACATCCCGATCGACCGCGTCCAGGCCGTCAGCTACCGCCGCACGCTGCTCGACCGGATCCTCGGCTGCGGCACGCTCATCGTGCAGACCGCGGGCGAGACCAGCGACGTGGAGCTCGACGACGTCGCGCACATCGAGCGGCGCCTGCTGCAGGTGCAGGAGATCATCCTCGAGGAGGAGATCCCGGCCGAGGACGAGGCGAACTGACCGCTCGCCGGCGCCCGTTCCGAACCGGGAGCGGCGACGGCCCGGCCGGGGTCGCCTTGCCCGCCCGACGTCACTCGACGCCGAGCAGCACCTCCACCGCGCGGTCGCAGAAGGCGTCGACCGGGCCCTCGGCGTAGCCGGCGTGCCCGTGGGCCCGCCCGAACGTCGTCTGACGGATCTCGTCGGACGTCAGCGGCGTGCCCCTGTCGAAGTACTCGACCAGGCGGCGGCACAGCGCGTCGACGTCCTCGGCCGTGTACGCCTGCTCACCTCGACGTGCCGGCGCGAACCGCTCGCCGTCGGGCCGACGCAGGCGCTCGTAGAGCGTGCGCGCCTGCGTGGCGACGTGCTCCATCCATGCCTGCTGCCCGTGCGCCGCCACGAACTCCGACCGCTGACGGGCGGCGAATGCGCGCTCGAGCCGGTCGAGGGCCGCGTCCACGCTCGACGTCGCGTAGCCCCCGCGCACGACGTCGAACGCCGCCCGCCGGACGTCGACGCCGGTCAGCGGCTCGCCACGGTCGCCCTCGTACGCGCGGCGCGCGTGCGTGAAGAACGTCTCCACCTGGTCGGGGTCGTAGCCGTAGCGCAGGCGGCCGACCGTGCGGAACATCTTCGTCTTCGTCATCTCTCCTCCGCCGCGAGCTGCCCGCAGGCGCCGTCGATGTCACTGCCGCGCGTGTCCCGCACGGTCGTCGGGATCCCGGCCGCGCGCAGCTCGGACACGAACCGCGACGCCACCCCGGGGTCGCTCGCCGTCCAGACCGAGCCCGGCGTCGGGTTGAGCGGGATGGGGTTGACATGCGCCCAGCCGCGCCCGCGCTCGTTGAGCTTGCGCGCCAGCAGCTGTGCCCGCCAGGCGTGGTCGTTCATGTCGCGGATCAGGGCATACTCGATGCTCACCCGACGGCCCGTGCGCTCGAAGTACCGGTGTGCGGCGTCGAGCGCCTCGTCGACGCTCCAGCGGGTGGTGATGGGCACCAGCTCGCGGCGCAGCTCGTCGTCGGGCGCGTGCAGGGAGAGGGCCAGGGTCACCGGGAGCCCCTCGGCAGCCAGCTTGTCGATCGCGGGCACGAGCCCCACCGTCGACACCGTGATCCCTCGCGCCGACAGGCCCAGGCCGTCCGGCGCCGGCGCGACCAGACGGCGCACCGCGTCGACGACCGCCCGGTAGTTCGCGAGCGGCTCGCCCATGCCCATGAAGACGACGTTCGACAGTCGCCCGGGGCCGCCGCTCACCTCGCCGTCCCGCAGGGCGCGCGCGGCCCGTCGCACCTGGTCCACGATCTCCGCGGTGGACAGGTTGCGCGTGAGGCCGAGCTGCCCGGTCGCGCAGAACGGGCACGCCATGCCGCAGCCCGCCTGGCTGGAGACGCACAGCGTCGCGCGGTCGGGGTATCGCATGAGGACGGACTCGATCTTCACGCCGTCGTGCAGAGCCCAGAGGGTCTTGACCGTCGTCCCGGCGTCGGCCGCGATCGTGCGGACCGGCGTGACCAGCGTCGGCAGCAGCGCGGGGACGAGCCCCTCGCGGAGCCGGCGCGGCAGGTCTGTCATCTCGGCCGGGTCGTCCGTCAGGTGGGCGTAGTAGTGCGTGGCGACCTGCTTCGCCCGGAAGGCCGGCTCACCGTGCTCGACGACGACGGCCGCCCGCTCCTGCTCCGAGAGGTCGGCCAGGTGGCGGGGCGGTTTGCCGCGACGGGGCTGGGCGGGGACGAGGGGCAGCGCGGTCGCCGGAGCCGCCGGGCCGCCCGACGGCGGGTTCGCCGCAAGGGGCCCGGTCATGCCACCGGCACCAGGACGAGGAGCAGGAGGTACGCCAGCGGGGCGGTGAGAAGCATCGCGTCGATGCGGTCCATCACGCCGCCGTGGCCGGGCAGCAGCGAACCCATGTCCTTGAGGGCGAGGTCGCGTTTGAGCAACGACTCGGCCAGGTCGCCCAGGGTCGCCGTGGCGACGGACGCGGCCCCGAGCGCCACGCCCACCAGGGGTGCGGCGTCGAACACCCAGACCATCCCGGCGACGCCGACGGCCGACGAGAGGATCAGCGACCCCGCGAGACCTTCCCAGGTCTTCTTCGGGCTCACCGACGGCGCCAGCGGATGCCGTCCGAACAGCACGCCCGCCACGTACCCGCCGGTGTCGGAGGCGACCACGAGGAGGATGAAGAGCGCGACGCGCTGCGCGCCGTCGTCGGCCGCCAGCATGAGCATGAGGAAGCCGGCCAGGAACGGCACGTACGCCGTCGCGAACGCAGCCGCCGCGGCGTCACGGAGCGCCTGCGCGCCACCACCGTCGAGCACGCGCCACACGACGACGCCGCCCACCGTGAGCAGGAACGAGACCAGCAGGGCCTCCGGCCCGGCGGTGTACGCGGAGACGAGGATGCCGACCTCGCCCACGACCAGGGGCAGCAGCGGCAGCTGGATGCCGCGGCGCGTCAGCGCCTGCGCGAGCTCCCACAGGGCCGCCGCGCAGGCGACGACCGTGAGGACCGCGAAGGCCTCCTTGCGGAACCACAGCGACGAGCCGACCAGGGCGAGGAGCCCCAGGCCGACGGCCGTCGCGACGGGCAGGTTCCGGCCGGCCCGCGACGTCGTCGCGGAGGCCGTGGTGTCCGTCATGGTGGGGATGCTCATCAGACCTCGAGAAGCTCGTTCTCCTTGTGCACGAGGAGCTGGTCGACGAGCTCGACGTGGCGCTTGGTGAGCGCCTCGAGCTCCTTCTCCGCGCGGGCGACCTCGTCCTCGCCCGCCTCACCGTCGCGCGCGATCCGGTCGAGCTCGTCCTTGGCGTGCCGGCGGACGTTCCGGACGGCGACGCGGGCCTCCTCGGCCTTGTGCTTGGCGAGCTTGACGTAGTCGCGGCGGCGCTCCTCGGTCAGCTGCGGCAGGACGACGCGGATGACCTTGCCGTCGTCCGTCGGGTTCACCCCGAGGTCAGAGTCCCGGATCGCCTTCTCGACGGCGCGCATCGAGCTCATGTCGAACGGCGAGATCAGGATGGTGCGCGCCTCGGGCGTCGCGAAGGACGCGAGCTGCTGCAACGGGGTCGGCGAGCCGTAGTAGTCGACCATGATCTTGGAGAACATGGCCGGGTTGGCGCGCCCCGTGCGGATGGTCGCGAAGTCCTCCTTGGCGACCTCCACGGCCTTGTCCATCTTCTCCTCGGCGGCCAGGAGAGTCTCGTCGATCACCGGTGCTCCTTCGAATCGTCTGTCTCGTGGGTGGGCGCGGGCGTCCGCTCAGCCCTCGGTGAGCAGCGTGCCGATCCTCTCACCCCGCAGGGCACGCGTGACGTTCCCACGGGCCTCCATGCCGAACACGCGCATCTGCACGCTGTTGTCCCGGCACATGCTGAGGGCGGTCGCGTCCATGACCTCCAGGCCGTCCACGAGGGCCTCGGTGTAGGTGAGCTGGTCGTAGCGGGTCGCCGTGGGGTCCGTACGGGGGTCGGCGGTGTACACGCCATCGACGCCGTTCTTGCCCATGAGGACCTCGTCGCAGTGCGTCTCGAGGGCGCGCTGCACGCTGACGGTGTCGGTGCTGAAGTAGGGCAGGCCGGCACCGGCACCGAAGATGACCACGCGGCCCTTCTCCATGTGCCGGATCGCCTTGAGAGGGATGTAGGGCTCGGCCACCTGCCCCATCGCGATGGCGGTCTGCACGCGCGTCTGCACGCCCGCCTGCTCCAGGAAGTCCTGGAGTGCCAGGCAGTTCATCACCGTGCCGAGCATGCCCATGTAGTCGGCTCGGGCACGGTCCAGGCCGCGCTTGGTGAGCTCGGCGCCCCGGAAGAAGTTGCCCCCACCGACGACGACGGCGACCTGGACACCCTCGCGCACGGCTTCGGCGATCTCCTCGGCGACCCGCCGCACGACGTCGGGCGCCAGACCGATCTGTCCTCCGCCGAAGGTCTCACCCGAGAGCTTGAGCAGCACCCGGCGGACGGCGGGGTGGGTGGGGTCGCCCACCCGAGCGGACTGCGGAGCGGGCTCCTGGACCACTGTTCCTCCACCCTCCGCCGCGATGGGCGGTGCCGTTGTCGTGCCGGTCCCGCCGGTCGGCGGGTAGGCCTGCGGCCCGCGCCCCGACGGGGCGGGGGCCGCAGCCCCGGAGCTCAGGCTCCCACGCGGAAGCGGGCGAACGACGTCACCGTGCCACCGACCTCGGCGAGCACCTGCGCGACGGACTTCTTCTGGTCCTTGGCGAACGCCTGGTCCACCAGGACGTTCTCCTTGTAGAAGCCCGTCATCCGGCCCTCGACGATCTTGGCCAGCGCGGCCTCGGGCTTGCCCTCGTTGCGGGCCGTCTCCTCGGCGATGCGACGCTCGTCGGCAGCGGTCTCGGCCGGCACCTCGTCGCGCGTCAGGTACGTCGGCGAGTACGCGGCGATGTGCATCGCCACGTCCTTGGCGACGGCCGCACCGGCCTCGTCCGAGCCGACCAGCACGCCGACCTGCGGGGGCAGGTCCTTGTTGACCTTGTGCAGGTACACCGTCACCCGCGGCGCGGCGACGCGGGCGACCCGACGCAGCACGAGCTTCTCGCCGATGACGGCGGCGAGCTCGTCGATCGCGGCCTGGACGCTCTGGCCGTCGGCGTCGGCCGCGAGCACGGCCGCGACGTCGTCGGTGCCGGCGGCGACGGCCGCCGCGAGGACCTTGTCGCCGAGCGCGATGAACTTGTCGTTCTTGGCGACGAAGTCCGTCTCGGAGTTGAGCTCGATGAGGACGCCGACCTGCCCCTCGGCGCCGTCGGCGACGTTCGCCGCGACGAGGCCGTCGGAGGCCGCACGGCCCTCACGCTTCGCGATGCCCTTGAGGCCCTTGACCCGGATGATCTCGGTGGCCTTGGCGATGTCGCCGTCGGCCTCGTCCAGGGCCTTCTTGACGTCGAGCATGCCCGCGCCCGTGCTCTCGCGCAGGGCCTTGATGTCAGCGGCGGTGTAGTTCGCCATCACACGTCCTTGTCGTTCGTCGGTGGGCGTCGGGTCACTTGTCGTCGGACGGCGCGGCGTCCTCGACGGCCGGCTCGGCGGCAGGCTCCTCCGCGGCGGGCTCCTCGGCAGGCGCCTCGGCCGGCTCGACCGGGGCGGCGGCAGCGGCGGCGTCACCGGCGCCGGCGAGGAGCTCACGCTCCCACTCGGCGAGCGGCTCGGCCTCGGCGGGCGCGGCGCCCTCGGCGGCCTCGGACGATCCCGAGGAGTGGCGCGCGATGAGGCCCTCGGCCACGGCGTCGGCCACCACACGGGTCAGCAGCGCGACGGCACGGATGGCGTCGTCGTTGCCGGGGATCGCGTAGTCGACCAGGTCGGGGTCGCAGTTGGTGTCGAGGATCGCGACGACGGGGATGCCGAGCTTGCGGGCCTCGTCGACGGCCAGGTGCTCCTTGTTCGTGTCGACGACCCACACCGCGGCCGGCACTCGGGCCATGTCACGGATGCCGCCGAGCGTCTTCGCGAGCTTGTCCTTCTCGCGGCGCATGATGAGCAGCTCCTTCTTGGTGAAGCCGCTGCCCGCGACGTCGTCGAAGTCGATCTCCTCGAGCTCCTTGAGGCGCTGGAGACGCTTGTTGACGGTCTGGAAGTTGGTGAGCATGCCACCGAGCCAGCGCTGGTTGACGTAGGGCATGCCCACGCGCGCGGCCTGCTCGGCCACCGGCTCCTGCGCCTGCTTCTTGGTGCCGACGAAGAGCACGGTGCCGCCGCGGGCGACCGTCTCGCGCACGAAGGCGTAGGCGCGGTCGATGTAGGCGACGGTCTGCTGCAGGTCGACGATGTAGATGCCGTTGCGCTCGGTGAAGATGAAGCGCTTCATCTTCGGGTTCCACCGGCGGGTCTGGTGCCCGAAGTGGACGCCGCTCTCGAGCAGCTGTCGCATGGTGACGACGGCCATGGTTCCTCCTGGCGCGGCGCGGCCGCGCGATGTCTGCGGGCGTGTGCCCGCGGTCTCGGTTGTCGGTCGCGGCCGGGTGGTCGTGACCCCTGGCGCCCTCCGGGACCGGCGACCGCCTCCGCCTGAGCGGGAGCGGACCGCCGCCGGCACCCGTGTCCGACCTCCGGTCGGGCGTGGGAAGGCGCGCGATGTCACCCGGCGAGCCGGGTGCAGCGGACATGCTACCGGACGCGCGGAGCGCCGACGCGTGCCCCGGTCCGTCCACCGCTCCCCCGAGGCCGGTCCGTCCACGGGCGGGACGGGCCCGACGCGAGCACGCGCGCCGGACCGGCGACGATCCGGCCGTGACATCACGCCCGCTGCGAGCCGCGCGGCACCGCGCCGTGCCCGTGCTCAGCGTGCGCCGCCTGTTCCTCGTCGGCGTCGCTGTGAGCCTGGCGGCCGCAGGGGCCGCCGGCCCGGCGGTCGCGATCCGTCGCGAGGCGGCCACGTTCGAGGGCTCCCCGGCAGCAGAGGGCGCGGTCGTCGTCCTGCCCGTCGACGGCCAGGTGACCCGCCTCTTCGTCCGGCCCGCGCAGCGGTGGGGGCGCGGGCACCGCGGCATCGACCTCGCGGCCGAACCGGGCACCCCCGTGCGGAGCCCCCTCACGGGGACGGTCGAGTTCGCCGGGCCGGTCGCGGGGCGCACCGTCCTGACGGTGGTCCGCGAGGACGGGCTGCGCTGCAGCCTCGAGCCCCTGACCGACGTCGCGGAGGCCGGGACCCCGGTGCGCGCGGGCGACGTCGTCGGCCTGGTCGCGGAGGGACACTGCGCCGCCGCCCCGTGCGTGCACTGGGGTGCACGTCGCGACGGCGACTACGTGGACCCGCTCGGGCTCCTGGCACCCGTCACGACGGTGCTGCTGCCGTGGCCGTGACGGTCCGCGTCAGACGCGCTCGCTCTCCTGGAGGGCCGTGCGCAGACGCAGCATCGCCGCCGTGTGCATCTGGGAGATCCGCGACTCCGTCACCCCGAGCACGCGGCCGATCTCGGCGAGCGTCATGCCCTCGTAGTAGTACAGGACGAGCACGATCTTCTCCCGCTCGCCCAGGCGCTCGATGGCCCGTGCGAGGAGCACCTTCGTCTCGGCGACCTCCACGGTGGCGGCGGGGTCGACGGCGTGGTGGTCCTCGAGGGTGTCGAGGAGGCTGACGGAGTCGCCCCGCTCCGACCCGGCGCCGAGGAGCTCGTCGAGCGCCGCCACGTTGACCGTGGAGAGCTGGGTGAAGATCGCCCGGAGCTCGCCGACACCCACCTCGAGCCGGTCGGCCACCTCGTGCTCCGTGGGCTGGCGTCGCAGCTCGCCCTCGAGCTCGGCATACGCGCGGTCGACAGCACGCGCCTTGGTCCGCACCGAGCGCGGGATCCAGTCCATGGCACGCAGCTCGTCGATGATCGCGCCACGGATGCGCGCCGAGGCGTAGGTCTCGAACTTCACGGCCCGCTCGGCGTCGTACTTCTCGATCGCGTCGATGAGGCCGAACATGCCGTAGGAGACGAGGTCGGCCTGCTCGACGGTGCTCGGCAGACCGGCGCCCACGCGGCCCGCCACCATCGTCACCAGCGGTGCGTAGTGAAGGATGAGCCGCTCGCGAGCCGTCCGGTCGCCCGACTCCTTGAACACGGCCCACATCGAGACGACGTCGACGGCGTCCTCGCCCGTGCCCTCGACGTGTGGTCGAGGAACCACCGTCGCCGGCTGGCGGGCGGCGGAGGATGCGTGCTCCGCGCGCGGTTGTGTCGACATCTGCTAGGCCCTCGGGTGCGCCAACTGGTACGAGCGGCGCAGCCGCTCCGGGGTGACATGCGTGTACCGCTGTGTCGTGGTCAGTGTCGCATGTCCCAGGATCTCCTGGACGCTACGAAGGTCCGACCCGCCCTGCAGCAGGTGCGTCGCCGCCGTGTGCCGCAGCGCGTGCGGCGCGATGTCGTCCACCCCTGCGGCCCTGGCGGCCCGGTGCACGAGCGCACGGACCTGGCGCTGGTCGACGCGCCGGCCGCGGACACCGAGCAGAAGCGCACCACCCGACTCCGCGGTGACGAGCCGCGCACGCCCGCCCTCGAGCCACGCGTCGAGCGCACGGGCGGCGGGCAGGCCGAAGGGAACGACGCGTTCCTTGGCGCCCTTGCCCATCACGCGCAGGAGGCGCGAGGAGCGGTCCACGTCGCCGACGTTCGCCGCGACGAGCTCGCCGACTCGCACGCCCGTCGCATAGAGCAGCTCGAGCGCGGCCCAGTCGCGCACCGCGAGCGGCTCCTCGTCACCGGCCTGGGCAACGGCCCGTGCGCCCTCCAGCATCCGGGCCGTGGCGTCGACCGCCAGGACCTCGGGCAGGTGCATCCCGGGCTGCGCCGTGACGAGACGGGCGCTGGGGTCGCGGTCGACGAGGCCCTCGGCCGTGGCCCAGGCGAAGAAGGAGCGCACGGCGGCACCGCGGCGGGCCACCGTCGCGCGCGCCAGCTCCTCGGCGACCATCGAGGCGAGCCAGGCACGCAGCAGCGCGAGGTCGACGTCGTGCCAGGTGCGTCCGTGCCGGTCGGCGAACGCGAGCAGGTGGCGCAGGTCTCCGCAGTACGCCCGCACCGAGTGGCGGGACATCGCGCGGTCGAGCTCCAGGTGCGCCGCGAAGGCGGCGAGGACCGTGTCTCCGGTCGTCGCCCGCACGCCAGCCGCCCCTGCCGCCACGTGTCTACCGTGACGTGGTTCGTGCGCACCCACAAGACGACACACGCAGACTTCACCCGCTCGGCTAAATCGATTCGTCGACGTGACGGATCTATCCAGATCATGACGATCTCGCACGCCGCCACGCCGCACCGTCGCGACGGGCCAGGCCCGCGAGCTCGAGGCGGCCGAGCGCCGCCCGGACCTCGCGTTCCGTCAGCCCGGCGGTCCTGGCGACCGACTGCTCGGGGACCGCCCGGCGTAACGGCAGGGCGTCCAGCGTACGGCGGGCGACGAGCCCGAGCCCGTCCCCGGCGCGCACCTCGACGTCGGGCTCCGGCGCGGGGGTGGGTCCGACCAGCTCGAGGACTTCCGCGACATCGGTGACGCACACGGCGGCCGCATCGCGCAGGAGGCGGTGGCACCCGGCCGACGCCACGGAGGTGACCGGCCCGGGGACGGCCCCCACGGGCCTGAGCAGCCCGGCCGCGTGTCGCGCCGTGCTCAGGGCGCCGGAGCGCCAGGCCGCCTCGACCACGACCGTGGCCCGTGCGGCGGCCGCGATGAGCCTGTTGCGCTGGAGGAAGCGCACCTTGCCCGGGACACTTCCCGGCGGGACCTCCGAGACGAGGGCGCCGCCGTCGGCGACCGCGCGCAGCAGCGCCGTGTTGCCTGCCGGATAGAGGCGGTCGACGCCACCGGCGAGGAAGGCGACGGTCGGACACGCCCCCGCGAGCGCGGCCCGGTGCGCCACCGCGTCGACGCCGTAGGCGCCGCCGCTCACGACGCACCAGCCCGCGGCGCCCAGCCCCGCAGCCAGCTCGGCGGTCACGTGCTCGCCGTAGGCGGTGCACGCCCGGGCGCCGACGACCGCCACCGACCGTCGGAGCGCCGCCTGCAGCGTCGCCTCGTCGAGCGAGCCCCGCACCCAAAGGCACAGGGGCCCGCCCGGACCGAGGTCGTCCAGGCCCTCCGGCCAGTACGGGTCCTCGGGCACCAGCAGCCGTCCGCCGAGCCTGTCGAGCATGGCGAGGTCGCGCCCGGGGTCCAGGAGGCTCAGCCGCGTGCGCCACCGCTCGGCCGCAGCCTCGAGGGCCAGTCCGGCGCGGCCGCTCGCGACCGGGAGCCGCGGTGCCGGACC
>JAEZZV010000177.1 GCA_023418375.1 Actinomycetes bacterium
GGCGTGGGCGCAACGGTGGCGCCGGCACCGACATCGGGGGAGGGGGCCGAATCCGGCGACGCCTCGGGGAAGGGGTCGTAGACCCCGCCGAACGCTTCGGCGTGCGCGAGGCTGACCTCCGCGACACGCCCCAGGACGGGCGCCACCGCCTCGGGCGCGGAGAGCGCGGCCTCGGTCGCCAGTGCGGCCACCTGCGTCGCGTCGCGTGCCGTGCGGTCCCGGACGACCTCCACGGCGTCGGGCGTCGGCGTCGGGGCCGCCGGCGTCTCCAGACGCAGGTCGGCGCAGCCGCCGAGGGCGGTCGCCCACGCGAGGAGGGCCCCGGCGGCGACGAGCCGCCCGGCCGCGCGGGTCCGGCGGCTCGCGGCGCGGCGGACGTCGCCGGAAGGGGTATCGAGGGGCGGGAGAGTCATCGCGGGCGATCCTCCCACGCTCCGGCGGCAACCGGCCCCGGCCGGAGTCGTTAGGCTGGGGCCCGACAAGTCCAGATGGCCCGCACGGGCCGCGAACGTACGGGAGGCGACGATGGTCGGCGCATCGAGCCCCGCCGGGGCGGTTCGCGGGGTGGTCGAGCCGGTGGTGACCGCGGCGGGCCTGGTGCTCGAGGACGTGCACGTGTCCGCGGGGGGCCGGCGCAGCGTCGTGCGCGTGGTCGTGGACCTGGCCGACGGCGTCGGGGGCATCGACGCCGACACCCTGGGCGCCGTGTCCCGCGACATCTCGGCCGCACTCGACCGGACGGACCCCGTCAAGGGCGCGTACACCCTCGAGGTCTCCAGCCCCGGCACCGCCCGCCCGCTCACCGAGCCGAGGCACTTCCGGCGCGCGCGCACCCGGCTCGTCACGCTCACGCTGCACGGCGGCGGCACGGTGCACGGCCGGCTGATCGACGTCGACGGCGAGGCGCTGTCCCTCGAGACCGGCGACGGACTGGTGCGCCTCGCCCTGACCGAGGTGGCGCGCGGCGCCGTCGAGGTCGAGCTCGCCCGCGCCGACGAGGAGGACGTCTGATGGACATCGACATGACCGCCCTCCGCCTGGTGGAGCACGAGCGGGACATCAGCCTGGACACGCTGGTCTCCGCCATCGAGCAGGCCCTGCTGTCGGCCTACCACCGCACCCCGGGCGCCTACGAGCACGCCCGCGTCGAGGTCGACCGCCGCAGCGGCCACGTGACCGTGTGGGCCCGCGAGCGGCTCGCACCGGAGCCCGGCGAACCTGCCGTCGACGATGCCGAGGTGGGCGTGACCGCCGTGCCGGGCAGCCCGGCTCTCGGCCCGGAGTTCGACCACACCCCGGAGGGCTTCGGCCGGGTCGCCACGTCGACCGCGCGCCAGGTCATCGTCCAGCGCCTGCGCGACGCCGAGGACGAGCAGGTCCTGGGCAGCTTCCGCGGGACCGAGGGCGAGGTGCTCGCCGGCGTCGTGCAGCAGGGCCGGGACCCGCGTGTCGTGCTCGTCGCGGTGCGTGGGACCGAGGCCGTGCTGCCCGCCCACGAGCAGGTGCCCACCGAGCGCTACGTGCACGGCGAGCGCATCCGCGCCTACGTGCTGGACGTGGCGCGCGGCCCCAAGGGCCCGTCGATCACGCTCTCGCGCACGCACCCCAACCTCGTGCGCAAGCTGTTCGCGCTCGAGGTGCCGGAGGTCGCCGACGGTTCCGTGGAGATCACCGCCCTGGCCCGCGAGGCCGGGCACCGGACGAAGATCGCGGTGCGCAGCAACGTGCCGGGCCTCAACGCCAAGGGCGCCTGCATCGGCCCGATGGGCGCCCGGGTGCGGGCCGTCATGGCCGAGCTGCGCGGGGAGAAGATCGACATCGTCGACCACAGCGACGACCCGGCGGAGTTCGTCGCGCACGCGCTGTCCCCGGCGCGCGTGTCCTCCGTGACGGTCGTCGACGCCGAGACCCGCTCCGCGCGCGTGGTGGTGCCGGACTTCCAGCTCTCGCTGGCCATCGGCAAGGAGGGTCAGAACGCCCGGCTCGCCGCCAAGCTGACCGGCTGGCGCATCGACATCCGCTCCGACGAGGGCGGCCCGTCGGCCGCCGGCGACACGGCGGAGTGACCCCTCGGTCGGCAGACGTGGGCCGGGGCGGTAGACTCGTCGGCGCTGGGCCGAGCGCCCGGCTCCCCGCTCGCGTCGATGCCGGTCCGCTGGACGGCCCGGTGCGCACGTGTGTGGGGTGCCGCGCACGAGGTCCGCGGTCCGTCCTGCTGCGGGTGGTGGTGGTGACCGACGACGCCGGGCTGTCCCGGGCGGTCGTGGACATCCGGCGCTCCCTGCCTGGTCGGGGCGCCTGGGTGCATGCCGACCCGGAGTGCCTGGAGCTCGCCGAACGTCGTCGGGCGTTCCCACGTGCGCTGCGCGTGGGGTCGCTGGACATCACGGCCGTGCGGGCCCACCTGTCCCGGTCAGGGGACGCAGAGTGACCGCAGAGCATGTCCGTCGAATCACTGGATCAGAGAGCGGGTTGGAAGCCGATGGGCACCCGATGAGCACCCAGAGATGAGTACCCAGCACTAACGACGGTCCTCCCTGTCCGGGCGGACCGAGACAGGGAGAGTTGTGGCAAAGGTCCGCGTATACGAGCTCGCCAAGGAGCTCGGCGTCGAGAGCAAGGCCCTCATGGCCAAGCTGAACGAGCTCGGCGAGTTCGTCCGCTCGGCGTCCTCCACCATCGAGCCGCCGGTCGTCCGCAAGCTGCGTGACGCCTACCCGGCGCAGCCGGCCCAGGCC
>JAEZZV010000182.1 GCA_023418375.1 Actinomycetes bacterium
CTACCACCGCCGGCGCAGGCAGGACCGCCTGGGCCGGTTGACCCCCATCGAGTACGAGATCATCATGACCGCACCGGCCACCCAGGCCGCGTGACTACCCGCTGTCACCTATCCGTGCAGCAGACCCGATGGCCGAGCCCGCGGCCCCGCTCGAGGGCGGTGACAAGCGGCCCGCGGGCGGGCGACGTCGCGATCTGGTCGCACTGCTCCGCTGTCAGTCCGACGGTTGGGAACACTGCGCTCCAGCGCTCTCCTGCTGCGTCGGCGAGGAGCGTGTGCCGGATGGGTAGCAGGCGCCTGGGCGAGGCCGCTTCGTCCTGCGAGGCGGCGATCGTTTCCGTTGCGGAGAGCTCAGCGCCCGGCGTCGTGAGGATGGCTTCGAGCGCGTCGCGGCCGCCTTGGGAGATCTGGTGCGCGGGTGGGTAGTCGCAGGGCGCGTCGATGGTGTCGAGGGCGAGGTAGACGTGGTTGTAGTGGCGTCCTCGGGTCATGGCGACGTAGAGGTTCTCCCGGACCATGCCGGGCCCTGCGAGCACGTGGGCACGGTCGACCGTGATGCCTTGGGCGCGGTGGGTCGTGGTCGCGTAGCCGAGCTCGACGTGCTGGGCGGCGTACACAGCAGGGAGGACAACCTCGTCCACCCGCGCGCTCGCTGTGCGGTCCCGGCGGGAGACCGGCACGACGGTCAGGGCGCCGTCAGTCGCGATCGCCGTGACCTGCCACAGGTCACCGTTGCGGACGTGCCCGTTCGGTGTGCGCAGGCGCCGGTCGTTCGCTCGAGTGATGACGTGGTCGCCGACGCCAATCTCCGTGCCGGCGCTGGTGGTGCAGCCGGTGGGGGTGACGAGGCCGTCGGTGACCCGGTCGTTGTGGGCGCGGGTGTTGAGGACGTCGACGGTGCGCGAGTCGGAGGCGATGAGGATGGCGCTGGCTCCGCGTTCGGTGTCGGTCTGCCAAGCCGTGTAGGCGTCCTCACACATCGCCTCGGCAGGGCCGGCGCTGATGCGGTCGTGGTCGGCGTAGTCGTCGATGACGCGGGCGTCGCCGGTGCGCAGGCGCAGCGTCGCTGCGGCCTCCCACGGGTGGGCGAAGCGCCACAGCGAGGTCAGCATGGCTGGTCGCCCGCGCTCGGCCAGGAGGTGGAAGGCACCGCCGGCGTCGACAGCTGAGAGCTGCTTGTGGTCGCCGACGAGCAACACCTTCGCGCCGACTTGGCTTGCTTGGGCTGTGAGGGCGTCGAGTGCGAAGGTGCCGGCGAGGGATGCCTCGTCGACGATCAGGAGCTGGCCGGGGCGCAGCCGGAAGCGGTCGCCGTGAGCGGTCAGGGTGGTGATGGCGGTGTCGATGGTGCGCAGGCGCGCCCGCTGGTCCAAGCCCGTGGTGCCGGCGCGTTCGGTGTGGAGGCGGGCGAGGAGTTCGGTGCGCCGTTGGGCGCCGGGGCCGGTGGACTCGTAGAGCCACTTGGCCGTGTTCTCGCACGCGATCCCAAGGGCGTGGCCGAGCTCGGCAGCGGCGGTTGCGGATGGGGCGAGTCCGACGACGCTGCCGCGTCCATGGCCCTGCTCCCAGGCCGCCTTGAGGGCCGCGAGGGTTGTGGTCTTGCCGGTGCCGGCGGGACCGACGAGGACGTTGAGGAGGCGGGTCGAGCTGGCGATGTGCTCGACGGCGGTCGCCTGGTCCGTTGCGAGGGTGACGGTGCGACCGTCGGTGCGGTGGATCGGCCGGGAGGTGACGGCCTTGGCGAGCCATGCGGCGGTCGTGGGTGCGTCGGTGTCGCAGATGGCGGCGTGGAGGAGGCGGGCTTCGGCGTCGAGCACCTGGTGGTGGGTGTAGCGGCCCTCGTCGACCCTGGTGAACTGCGAGGTGCCGTCGGGTCGGGTGTAGCGGACGGGCACGACGAGCGGGTCGGGGGCCTGCAGGCTCGTGCACGAGCGGAGTGCCGCGTCGGTGACGCGTTCGAGCAGCGTGACGCGGTCGGCTGGGCCGGTCATGCGGATCGCCCGGGTGGCGCGGGCCGCCTCGGCCATGACGTTCCACCGGGTCCAGGTCGAACGCCGCGTCATCACCTGCTCGAGCGTGTGCTCGGCGAGCCGATCGATCACGGGACCAGGGATGCGATCACACCCCAGCGGCGCGGCCCGGGACACCCTGAGCACCGCGGCGGTGAGCTCTGCGGGCGTCTTGCCGGAGCGTTCCGTGGCGCGGGCGCGCCACAGCGTCATCAGGTCAGCCAGCGGCGTGACGTGCTTCTTCGGCCGGACCGAGCGGGTCACCTGCTGGCGCAGCCGGACGATCTCGATGCGGTTCGGGCCGCGCCCATGGATCGCGTAGAACTCGGCGAGCACGCCCGTCATCGCCTCGTCTATCTGCGTCGCACGACTGGAGAACTCCGTCATCAGCTCGTCATCGACGCCGTCGAGCTCGAACGCCGGCGAGCGGCGCGGGCCGCGATGACGCCATCCGAACCGGACCGGCAGGCGACGGGCGACCTCGTCGGCCAGCAGGTCGTCGTACAGCTCGGAAACCATCACGACGGCGTGGTGCAGCGCCCGGGAGTCCACCGACAACCAGGCGCCGCCTGGGCCCTGGACCTTGTTCGCCACGACGAGGTGGGTGTGCAGGTTCGGGTCCCCCGCGCGGGAGTCCCAATGGTCGAAGCCGGCGGCGATGAGGCCAGCAACCTTGTGCTGGCGGCAACCGGCGGTGCCCGTGCGCGTGAACGCGGCGGTGTCCTCCAGGAAGGCGAGCGCCTGCCCGACGGCGGTACGGTGCGCCGCCAGCAGGGCAGCGCGCGTGCCGTCGTCCGCCACCGCCCACAGGGTGGAGACGGACTTCGTCGCGGTGAAGGTCAGGTCGAAGCCCGCGACGGCTGTAGACGTGCGCTTGGCGAGCTCGACGCGGGTGATGGTCGCTACCGCGGCCTCGCAGGCTTCGTCGGTGAGGTAGGCCGGGAGGGCGGCGACCTGCTTGGCGATCCGCTCCGCCGCAGGCGTGTGCCTCGGGTACGGGCGACCGAGCGAGGCGCCGGTCTGCGGGTCCTTGCCCTCGCCGTACAGGTTCGCCATCTGCTCCTCGGTGACCCGGGCACCCTCGCCCGGGCCGCCGCTGGCGAGCCCTGCGAGCCCACGTCCGTACCAGCGGCCAGGTGGGTTGCCGGACGCTGTGTAGTACGTCGTCAGGTCAGACGCGGCCGGACGGTCGCAGTCGCCCGACGCGGTGCTGCGCATCAGGTACTGGTAGCCGCTGCCGGCGGTCAGGCGGTGCATCGTCATCACCACGGCGATGCACCGCCAACCACGGCTGCTCCCGGCGTCCGAGAAGGCCGGCCCGCCAGGACCCGCTGTCGCGTCGTCTCCACGCCAAGATGTGTGCCCGCCGGGATACCAACCTGAGGACCGGCGCAACCCAAAGTGCCAGACGAGTCATGAGCCCTACCGCTCTTCGATCACCGCCGGTTGGGGCCGGGCGTGGCACCGACGTCGACCGCGCGGTCAGAGCCGGTCGACGTCCTCGGTGCTCATGACTTCCAGCGCGACCAACGATGCGCCGGCGACCTCGGCCGCGATGGCAACTGCCATGTCCGCGGCGTGCGGGATGTCGTGGGCGAGGAAGGTCACGTCGGCCTGCGCGCGGCCGAGCGGCGACAGCGACACGGCCGGGTGGTACGCCTGCAGCGTCTCGATGAGCTGATCATCGAAGCCTCGATGTCCGTGCGGTCGAACTCGATCCGGGCGTTGTACTCGGTGAGCATGGGTTCTCCGATCGTCGCGGCGGGCGGCCGCTGGTCGCGGCCTAGCTGCCGACCTGGAGCACGAACATGGACCAGGAAGCCGGCGGCAGGCCGGCCACTAGGCGGCCCCCGTCGAGGGCGACGTCGCCGTGGGCGCGCGGTCTGACGCGATCGGGTTGATCGGCGGTGTTCCTGGCGGAGCGGTCCTCGTCCGCCAGCAGGGCGCTGGACAGGAGGCCGACGACCTCGAGGCCCTGCACGTCGAGCGAGAGCTCCGTGGCCTCGGAGGGGCTCCGGTTCACGACGAAGACCGCGAGGCGACCCGTGCCCGCGTCATGGGTCGCGGCGACGTCCACCACGGGAACGTCACCGAACGAGCTCGTCTCGTACGTCGGCGCCGTGACGACCGGATCGAGCACGTCTCCACGCGCGTTCGCCGCGGTCAGCGCGAACGGATGGAAGATGGACTGCCGCCACGCAGGGCCACCGGGCTCGGTGCGGATTGCGCTGATCGTGTTCACGAGCTGGGCCAGGCACGCGGAGTGCACGCGGTCGCTGCGGCGCAGCAGCGTGATGAGCAGCGAACCCACCACGACGGCGTCCAGGACCGTGTAGGCGTCCTCGGACAGCCGCGGGGCGACCGTCCACTCCCTCGGCATCCCGTCCGCCTGGAGCTCGCGCAGGTACCACACGTTCCACTCGTCGAACGAGATGTTGATCCTCTTGTCCGAGCCGAGCCGAGCACCCACGGCGTCCGCGGTCGCCACCACATCACTGATGAACCGGTCCATGTTGACTGACGAGGCGAGGAAGCTGGCGTCGTCGTCACCGTCCAGCTGGTAGTAGGCATGGGCGGAGACGTAGTCGACGAGCTCGTACGAGTGCTCGAGCACCGTGTGCTCCCACGCGCCGAACGTGGGCATCGACCGGCCGGAACTGCCGCACGCGACGAGCTCCAGGCCCGGGTCCAACTGGCGCATCCCGCGCGCCACCTCGGCCGCCAGGCGTCCGTACTCGTCGGCCGTCTTGTGGCCGAGCTGCCAAGGACCGTCCATCTCGTTGCCCAGGCACCACATACGGATCCCGTGCGGCTCGCGTGCGCCGTGGGCCACGCGCAGGTCCGACAGGTGGGTCCCGCCCGGGTGGTTGGCGTACTCCAGCAGGTCCAGCGCCTCCTGAAGGCCCCGGGTGCCGAGGTTGACCGCCATCATCGGCTCCACGCCCGCGGTTCGGGCCCACGCCACGAACTCGTTGAGACCGAACGCGTTGCTCTCGATGGTCCGCCACGCCGGGTCCAGTCGGGTCGGCCGGTCCGCGAGCGGGCCGACGCCGTCCTCCCACCGGTAACCGGACACGAAGTTGCCGCCCGGGTAGCGCACGACCGTCACGCCGAGCTCGCGCACCAGGTCCAGGACGTCGCCGCGGAACCCCGCCGCATCGGCGGTCGGGTGCCCTGGCTCGTAGATGCCCGTGTAGACGCACCGGCCCATGTGCTCGACGAACGAGCCGAAGGTCCGTGGCCGGACGGGCGAGACCACCAGAGCGGGGTCGAGGCGGACGTGCGCGCGGTTCATCGTTCGTTCCTCCTTCGTCGTCGCGAGATCCCCGGCCGTGCCGGCGGGACCCTCACCCGAGCCCCGCCGGCATGACCTTGCCCGCGAGGGCGTCGAGGAGCCCGAGGTCGGCGCCGTCACGACCGAAGAGCGGCACGGTCTCGAGCGGGGCGGCGACGTCGACGACGACGCCTCCCTGGTGAACCTCGCCCGTCCAGAGGTTGGTCCACGTGGCGCCCGCCGGCAGGTGGACCGCCCGCCGGGTCGCCCCCGGCTGGACGACGGGGGCCACGAGCAGGTTCGGGCCGAAGAGGTACTCGTCCGTGGCCAGCCACGCGGCATCGTCGTCCGGGAACTCGTGGAACAGGCCGCGCATGACGGGCTGGCCGCTCTCATGGGCCATCCGCATGAGGGAGCGGGTGTACGGCCGCAGCGCCTCCCGGACCCGGAGGTACCTCGCGAGGATCTGGTAGACGTCCTCGCCGAAGCTCCAGAGCTCATTGGGTGCCCCGCTGGGCAGCCGGCGGGACCCGTCGGCGGCGGTCACGGGCGTGGACGGTCCACGGTCGCCGTGCATGCGCAGGACGGGGCTGAAGGCGCCGACCTGGAACCAGCGGACGAGGAGCTCGTGGAAGGCGGGGTCGTCGGTCCGGGCGCCGTGGAAGCCGCCGATGTCCGTCGTGAACCAGGGGATCCCGGCGGCACCCATGTGGACGCCCGCCACGATCTGGCGGCGCAGGTCCTGCCAGGTGGTCCCGATGTCGCCCGACCACACGAGCGCCCCGTAGCGCTGGCTCCCCGCCCACGCGCAGCGGAGGAGGCTGACGACGTCGTCCTGGCCCGTCGCCCGCATCCCCTCGTAGAACGCCCGGGCGAACTGCTGGGGGTAGATGTTCGTCACCTGCTGGCCTGGTCCCGCGTGGTAGCGGTAGTTGTCGAGGTCGTAGACGCCGTACTCCGGCTCCGCCTCGTCGAGCCAGAAGATGCGTGCTCCGTGATCGTGGTAGTTCGCCCGGCACAGTTCCCAGACCGCTGCCCTCGTCGCAGGGTTGGTGACGTCCAGGAACATGCACGGCTCCTCGAACGCCATCTGGACCGCGAGCCCACGGTCGGTCTGGACCAGCAGGTTCTCGCGGTGGAACCGCTCGAAGTTCTCCGACTTGACGGACACCTGCGGCCATACCGAGACCGCGAGCTCGATCCCCATCTCAGCCAGCTCGGCGACCATCTGCTTCGGGTCCGGCCAGAACTCCTCCTCGAACCGGTAGTCGCCCATGTGGGGCCAGTGGAAGAAGTCGGCGACGATGACGTCCATCGGCAGGCCGCGTCGCTTGTGCTCGCGGGCGACCGAGAGGAGCTCCTCCTGGCTCGCGTAGCGGAGCTTGCACTGCCAGTAGCCGAGGCCGTACTCCGGCATCATCGGAGCGTGGCCGGTGGCGTCCGCGTACGCGGCCGCGATCTCCCGGGGTGATGCCCCGGCGGTCACCCAGTAGTCGAGCTGAGCGGTGCTCTCGGCGACCCACTCCGTCCGGTTCCTGCCGAACGTGGCGCGGCCGACGGCCGGGTTGTGCCACAGGAACCCGTACCCGTTGCTGGAGACGACGAACGGCACGCTGGCCTGGGAGTTGCGGTGCGCGAGCTCCAGCACGCTGCCCTTGAGGTCCATGACCTCCTGCTGGTACAGCCCCATGCCGACGAGATGCTCGTCGGGATCGGACTCGAACGATGCCGTCAGGTGGTGGTCACCGCCGACGATCGCCCTGAAGTCACGCGCCTGCAGCTTGAGCGCGCCACCGCTGTCGAGCTCGCGGAACAGGACCTTCCCGGCGCTGTCACGGAACTCGAGGGAGCAGGTGGTGACGACGTACCCGACCTGGGCGTCGTGGCGCTGGTGCGACGTCATGAACACGGACAGGCGGCCCTGATCGAGCCGGGCATGCGTTCCCTCGATGGTGATCGACGGCGCCGTCCCGTCCGAGGGAGCGAGCAGTGCCCAGTCGGTGTCGCGCACAGGACCCGATCGCGACGAGCGCACGCGGACCGCGTCGGCCCCCCAGGGCTCGACGACGAGAGTCTCCCCGTCACCCGTCCAGGTGATGCGGCGACCGTTTGTCTGGAAGTGATCCACTCGTGGGTTCTCCGATGCTGTGTGAGTGCTGAAGAGTTGCCCGCGCGGGCGGGCGAGCCTGCGGCCGCGCCATGCGTGGCCGGAACTGCGGGGCGCAGCCGTGCGCTAGTCCTTGACCGCGCCCGTGGTGACGCCGGCCGCGACGTATCGCTGGGCGAAGACCAGCAGGAATGCCCCGGGGATCGAGGCGAGCACGGCCGAGGCCATCACCGCGTTCCAGTTCGTCACCTCGGCGCCGACGAACCGGAACAGGGCCAGCGTGATCGGGACGATCTCGTTGCCCGTCGTCAGCGTCCGGGCGTTGAGGAAGTCGCCCCAGGCGAAGAGGAACGCGAAGAGGGCAGCGGTCACGACCGCGTTGCGACTCAGCGGCAGGACGATCGACAGGAACGTCCGGATCCGTCCGGCTCCGTCGATGCGGGCGGACTCGAGGATCTCGTCGGGGATCGTGCGCATGAACGCCTGAAGGAGGATGATCGCGAAGGGAACCGATGCCGTCGAGTTCGCCAGCATCAGGCCGGCGTAGGACGTGAGTAGGCCCAGCTGCTTGTACAGCGCGAACAGCGCTGTCACCAGCACCACGCTCGGGATCATCTGCGCGAGAAGGAACATGAAGAGGACGGCGCCGGTCCCGGGTGCCCTCAGCTTGCTCATGCCGTACGCGGCGGGGAGTGCGATGAGGAGCGTCAGGACGACGGTGCCCAGGCCGATCAGGAGGCTCGTCGAGAGCGATCCGAGGTTCTTGTCCAGGGCGAGGCGATACCCGTCGAAGGTCGGATCCACCGGGAAGAGGTGGGGCGGCACGCGGGCGAGGTCCCTCGGCTTGGTGAGGGAGACGTTGACCATCCAGTACAGCGGGAAGAGCAGGAGACCACACAGCACGAACGCCATGACGACGGTGGCGCCGGTGCGGAGGCGGGTGCGGGTCATCCCGTCACCTCCTTGCGGGCGGAGCGCACGTAGATCAGGCCGAACACGAGCGCGACGACGAACAGGAGCGTGGCCACGGTGGCCCCAAGGCTGAGGCTCTGCTCCGTACCGCCCTCGAACGAGAGCTTGTAGGACCACGTGGCGAGGGTCTGCGAACTGTCGACCGGACCCCCCTTCGTGATCACCCACACGATGTCGAAGGCCTTGATGGTGTAGATCAGGCCGAGGAGGAGGGTGACGGCGGTCACCGGCCGGAGCAGGGGCCACGTGATGTGCCGGAATCGACGCCAGGCACCCGCCCCGTCGAGCGCAGCGGCCTCGTAGAGGTTCTCCGGGATGGCCTGGATCCCCCCGTAGAGCAGCACCATGTTGAACGGGATGCCGAGCCAGATGTTGGCGAGGATCACGCCCCACAGCGACCATGCCGGGTCGGACAGCCAGGCGATGTCGGTGCCGAGCACCGTATTGAGAAGGCCCGAGTCCTTGTAGAGCATCCACCGCCACGTGGTCGCGGAGACGATCACCGGGAGGAGCCAGGGCACGAGGATCAGCCCGCGGAACACGGCACTGAGCGGGAAGCGCCGGGAGAAGAAGACGGCCAGCGCGAGGCCGATGGCGAACTGGAACAGCAGCGAGACCGCCGTGAAGAGGACCGTGTTCCGCACCACCGTGGACAAGGCGGGTCGCCCGAAGATCGAGGCGTAGTTCTCGAGGCCGATGTAGTCGGCCTCACCCGAGAAGTACGACTGGAACGTGTAGTCCTGGAGGCTGAGCTGCCCGGTGCGCACGATCGGGTACACGAAGAACACGACGATGTAGGCGACGACCGGCGCGATGAACCCGATCGCAGCGAGCTTCGACCGCCGGGCCGCCCGACGGCGGGCGGCAGCACGACTGGCGTCGTCCCACTCGCCCGCCGCCGGACCGGCGGCACGGGTGATCGCGGAAGTCATTCCGTGCCCCACCAGGTCACTGCACCGCGGCTGCGGCCGATTCGAGCGCGTCCGCAGGCGACGTCTGACCGGAGACGGCTCCGGAGAGGGCCTCGCCGAGCTTCGTCGCAACCGTCGGGAACATCGACCCCAGATCCTCGGTGCGGCTGCGGGCTGCGGAGACGGCCTCGACCCACGGCACGAGGCGCTCGTCGGCGGCCGCCTGCTCCTCCGCCTGGTCCGGGTACGGGGAGATGTACGTCTGACCCTCGAGCCAGGCGGTGAGGTTCTCCGGGTCCACGAAGCAGTTCACGAACTCGCCGGCGGCGCGGACCTTCGCCTCATCGCCGTTCTGGACGGGGACCATGAACTCGCCGCCCAGCGGGCTCGCGGCGGCGCCGCCGTCCTTGGCCGGGATCGGCACGACGCCGTAGTTCATACCGCCCTCGTCGAGGGCGTTCAGCTGCCAGGTGCCGTTGACCATCATCGCCGCGTGACCCGCGACGAACTGGTCCCGGATCTCCTGCTGGTTGAGGGTGACGTTCTCGGGCGAGGCGTACCCGTCCGCGACCAGGTCGGCCCAGAGAGTGAGCGCCTCGACCGCCTCAGGTGAGGCGACGTCCGTGAGCTCGGCACCGGCACCCCAGAAGAAGGGCAGGAACTGGAAGCTGCCCTCCTGGTCCGGCCGGGCGGAGAAGGCGATCCCGTACGTCCCGTTGGACGGGTTCGTGAGGGTCTTCGCGGCGTCCACCAGCTCCGCCCACGACGTGGGCGGCTCGACCCCCGCGGCGTCCAGGAGGTCCTTGTTGTAGAAGAGGGCGAGCGTGTTCGAGCCCACCGGGGCGCCGTACGTCTTCCCGTCGAGGACGCCCGAGGCGACGATGTTGGGCATCATCGCGGAGACGTCGATGCCGGACGCCTCGTTGTCCGCCAGGATCCCTGTCTCGGCGAACTGGGTGACGTTCGGGTTGTCGAGGATGATGAGGTCGGGGGTGTCGCCCGAGCTGGCCGCCTGGGTGAAGCGGTCGCCGATCGCGTCGGAGACCGTCCGCTCGACCGTGATGCCGGTCGCCTCCTGGCAGGTGTCCAGCACCTGCTCGTACGGCGAGGAGCCGGTGTTGTACTGGGTCCACCCGTCCCACAGCGTCAAGGCCGTCACGTCGCCGCTGCCCGAGTCCTCCGGGGCGTCGCCGCCGTCCGAGCTGCAGGCGGCCAGGCTGAGCGTCAGCACTGGCGCGGCCGTGACCGCCACGAGAGTCAAGCGTCGGTGCTTCACACTTCCTCCTTGAAGTCGATGCAGAGCTGCGCACTGGAGAACCGGTTCTCCACGTCGTGACGCCGACAGTACCTAGACAAAGCACCAATTCTCCAGAGGTGGAGGAGAACCGGTTCTCCATCGTTATCGAACCGTGACGTCCGCCATGGGTTCGACGTCGCCCCAGGTGCTGGCCCCGGAGCCCGGTCCGTGGTGGCCGCAGGACGCCGCGGGCCGGGCTTACCAGCCTGGGAACGCACGTCGGCAGTCCCTGGTGCCGCCTACTCTGTCTGCCATGGCCACCGCCCGAGACACCGCCGGGCGCACGGCGACCATCCGCGACGTGGCAGCGGACGCGGGGGTGGCCGCCAGCACCGTCTCCAATGTGCTGTCGGGCCGGAAGCGGTATCCCGACCCGACGGTGCAGCGTGTTCTGGCGAGCGTGACGAAGCTGGGCTACCGCCCGTCGTCAGCGGCGCGTGCGTTGGCGCTGGGCCGCACGAACATCCTCGGGATGCTGGCCTACGTCTCCCCCGGCACCCTCGACACGGACGTCGACATCTTCATGCGATTCGTGCGAGCTGCCATGTACACGGCACAGCCGCGCGGCTACGACGTCCTCGTGATGGGGCGCGGCGAGGAGGAGCTGGAGGGCGACATCCTCGCCGACGCGATGGTCGTGATGGACATCCGTGTCGTCGATCCCCGCATCCCGGTGCTGCTGAGCCACGGCCTGCCCACCGTGCTCATCGGGGTACCACCCGACACGCACGGGCTGAGCGCCGTGGACCTGGACTTCGCCGAGGCGACCCGCGTGATGGTCCGCCACCTGGCCGAACGTGGTCACCGGGAGATCGCCGTTCTGGCCCCGCCCGACGAGCCACCGGGTCACGAGCTCGCGCACCGGCACTTCGTCCGCACTGCACTCGTCGAGGAGTGCGCTCGGCATGGGATCTCGGGCCGATACGTCGCCTCCGGCTCGAGCACACCCGAGGTTGTCGCCTGGTTCGACGAGGTGCGTTCAATCCTGCCGTCTCTGACCGGAATCATCGTCACGGGCATCTCAGCACTCGACGCCCTGCTCGCGGTGCTGACCGCGAACGGCCTTCGAGTGCCGGCGGACGTCTCCGTGATCGCCCTGGCGCCTGACGAGCAGCTGGCGCTCTCGCACCCGACGATCACGACCCTCGACCTGCCGGGCCGCACGATGGTGCGGCACGCCGTCGACCGGGCACTCGACGAGCTCACCGGCTCGCCCCGCGGCGTCATCGAGCTCATCCCGCCCGTCCTCCTCGACAAGGGATCGACCGCAGCGGCGCCTGCCGGCGCGGGGCACTGACTCGGGTCCGGGTAGGTGACGCGGCTCCGGCGGCAAACCGTCATCGCAGCCGGTAGAACCAGCTTCCTTCGTAGTCGCGGTCGACGGTCTCCTGCGACGTGATGGTGAAGCCCTCGTAGGGTGCCCCCAGGTCCAGACGAGTCGCGGCCTCGACGATGCGCTCGCCGACGGTCCCGTCGCGGGTGAGTTCCTCACCGCGCGCGTCGGTGTCCGTGCCCAGCCACACCCAGAACCGGAACGGTGGGCTGAAGGTGGGGACGAACTCGACACGCACGACGCCGTCCTCCGAGAACTCACGCAGGAGCGCCTCGCGCAGCCGGTCCATGACCGCCGTGCCCGGACGCCACCTGGCCCGCTGCTCGCCGTCCATGACGGGAGGGTACGGCCCGACGTCCCGCACCCACTCCGGGCCAGCAGTGTCGGCGGGCGGGTGGGAGACGCGCACGAGGGCGGTGACGATCACGCCCAACGCCGCGACGAGGACTGACACCCGATCCGGTTGGTGCTGGACGCCGGACGCCACCGCGCCGGTAGGGCCGGACCCGGCGCGCACGATCAGCGGTCGCGCCACCGCAGGTCGGCGACCACCGCCCGCGGACCACGCGTCGGTGAGCACGTCCCGCAGAGGCCGGAGGACGGCGGCGTCGGCAGCGGCGTTCAGGTCAAGGCGACCGATCGTCGCGCGGATGCCCGGCTGGCGCTCCGGCCAACGCGGCCCGAAGCGCCACCAGACGTTCCAGGTCATCAGGCGGACATGTGCGTCGACCATGGCGACTCCTTCGCCGGGGAGAGCGATCGGGTGCCCGATCCACTCTGCCCGGGCCACGCTCCAGCGGCCCGCGGAGGGCCGCGGGAGACGACGACGGCGGCACGCGCCCCGCGGTCAGCCCGTGCGGAGGTCCTGCGCGAGCATCACGAGGATGCCGCTGGGGCCGCGGAGGTACGTGAGCTTGTAGAGGTCCTCGTAGGTCGCGACGCCGCGCAGCGGGTGGCAACCGTGCCGGGCGGCGATCTCGAGCGCCGCGTCGATGTCGTCGACCAAGAACGCGACGCGGTGCATGCCGATGTCGGTCGGCCGGGTGGGCTCGGTCTCGATGGCGTCCGGATGGAGGTAATCGAAGAGCTCGAGGCGGCCGTGGCCGTCGGGCGTCTGGAGCACGGCGATCTTCGCGTGGTTTCCGTCGAGGCCGACGGCGGTGTCCGCCCACTCTCCGCTCACCGTGTCCCGGCCGAGGACCGTCAGCCCCAGGTCGTGAAGAAGTCGATCGCGGCCTCGATGTCCCTGACCGCGATCCCGACGTTCTCGAGCTTGATGGCCACGCAGGCGACGGTACCGAGTCGTTCGAGGAAGCACGCGCGGGCGCGCGTTCGGCCCCGCTCAGTTCCCGCGCCGACAGCGGTCTGTCCAGCATGAAGACGACGAGAGTTCTCAGCGTGTCCCTTCCTGTTGCCGACCAGGACGACGCCCTGGCCTTCTACACCCAGGTGCTGGGGTGTGAGCTGCGCTTCGACGCCGTGGTGCCGCCCGGTGTGCGGATGATCGAGGTCGCGCCGCCCGGGTCCGCGGTGGGCCTGCTGCTCCTGCCCCCGGACAGCCCCATCCCCATTGCCCTCCGCCTAGGCACCGACGACGCCGCCGCGGCCTACGCACAGGTCGGGGCCGTCGACGGCGTGGTGCACCACAACGACGAGGTTCTCCGGTGGGACAGCGTGCCGCCGATGTTCCACGTCAGCGATCCCGACGGGAACAGCCTCGTCTACCTGGAGGACTCCGCCGCGGGGTGACGAGGGGGGACACCCGCGCTAGAACTTCATCGGCTCCTCTGGCCCGAGCGAGCTAGGGCGTGTCTGACAAAGGTTCGGCGGGTTGTCGGGGAGGCTGGCTGGGTGTCGCGCTTTCAGGTCCTCTCGGATGCCCAGTGGTCGTTGATCGAGGAGCTGCTGCCGCGGCCGACGGGTCGGCGGGGTCGGCCGTTCTCGGATGCTCGGGCGATGGTCGAGGGCATCGTCTACCGGTATCGCTGCGGGATCGCGTGGCGTGATCTGCCGCCGGTGTTCGGCCCGTGGCAGACGGTGTGGACCTGGCACCGGCGTATGGCCGGGGACGGGACGTGGGACAGGGTGCTGGCGCGCCTGACGGCCGCCGCGGACGCCGCCGGGCTGGTGGACTGGTCGCTGTCGGTGGACTCCACGATCGCCCGTGCGCATCAGCACGCAACGAACG
Source organism: Actinomycetes bacterium (assembly GCA_023418375.1). Classification (GTDB taxonomy): domain Bacteria; phylum Actinomycetota; class Actinomycetes; order Actinomycetales; family Cellulomonadaceae; genus Actinotalea. The sequence goes on from JAEZZV010000182.1 coordinate 14,092, forward strand.
CCACCCGCCTCACGGGGGGCTGGATCGAGTTACACGAATCTGCGGATCGAGCCGCCTGACCACGCGATCGGACGCTCGCGCGGCGGGCTGTCGACCAAGGTCCACCAGCTCGTCGACGGCACCGGGTTGCCGCTGGTGATCCTGCTGACCCCCGGCCAGGCCGGTGATTCCCCGATGTTCCTGCCGCTGATGAGCTACCTGCGGGTCGGCCGCCCGGTCGGGCGCCCGCGCACCCGGCCCGACGCGGTGCGCGCGGACAAGGCGTACTCCTCCCGGGCGATCCGCGCCCACCTGCGCGCCCGGGGCATCACCGCGGTGATCCCCGAACCCGAGGACCAGAAAGGCCACCGCCGCCGTCGCGGATCACGCGGCGGGCGGCCGGTGTCCTACGACCCGATCGACTACAAGGGGCGCAACGTCATCGAACGCCGGTTCTGCCAGCTGAAACAGTGGCGCGGACTGGCGACCCGCTACGACAAGCACGCCATCACCTACCGCGCAGCCGTCCTCCTGAACGCCGTCATCGCCTGGACCCGACGTTTGTCAGACACACCCTAGGTGCACGACGTCGCCCATGGCAGCCCACGGTAGGCGAGCGGCCACGGCTACGACAGACGTCCACGGCCCGCGCTTCGGCTCGCGCCCTGCGTGACCTCCGACCCGGAGGTTGGCACCTTCGCGGGCACACCTCTTGGCAAGAGCGACGGCGACGTCGCTGGGCCACTGAGGAGGAAGCGATGACGGCGACGTGGACCCGCTCCGCGGAGACGCTGCTGGGCGAGGCCGACCAGAGCTGGTCCGGCATCTGGGCGCTCACCCACGCCGCGGCGATGGGCGCCCTCAACATGGCGATGACGGTGCCCCTGGGCGTGGGCGTGTCCATCTCCTATGCCGCGATGGACTTCCGCGAGGCTCAGGACGAGCTCGAGTGGGCCAGGCCGGACATCCGGGGCGGAGCCGCGCCGGCGCAGTTCGGAGCGCTCCGGCCCGAGGACGTCGCAGAGGCCCGCGAGGTCCTCGACCGGCTCGCCGCCTCCGCCCTCAACCGTGCGGCAGGCCTCGCGGAGGTCGAGACGGACCTGGGCGCCCAGGCAGCCCTGTCCCGCGTGATGGCCCGACTTATCACCGGTCGCGCGAAGATCAGCGGGCGGTGGGCATGACCACGTACGCCGAGCTCCTCGCGCAAGCGACGGCGCACCTGCGCGAGGGCTCTACCGCCCTCCGAGGGGACCGGTTCTGGACACAGGACGAGGCGCTCGACGCCATCGGGGACTTCCATGGGCTCCTCGACGCCATCGCCTCCCACGGCCGGCGCCTTCTGCATCCGGCCCAACTCGGCCGGCTCGGCCTGACCCGACACCGTGACGGCCTCCCACCCGTGGAGCGGGCGTCGATCGACCTCATCACTCGACTCGAAGCACTGACCGGGGAAGCGAGGCCCCACCCGTCCCAGGTCCGCCTTGGCACGACACCGTGGGCCCGATCGGCGCTTGCGCTGCGGGCTGCCGCCGACCTTGTCGGGACGCACTTCTCGACGGACGGTCGACCCCGGAGCCCGGACGCAGCCGAAGCCACGACCGCAACCCTCGACGCCGGCCTCGTCGACCTCGGCCACCTCGCCGTGGCCGCCCTCGCACACGAGGATCCCCTCGCTCTCAGGGCCATCCAGGCGGGCGTCCCCCGGACCGTCGTGGCCAAGCAGCTCCCTGGGCTCGAGGCCATCTCCGACGCCGCACGCGAGCTCGCCGCCCAGGGCCTTGGCCACCCCGAGAGGCCCCTCGGCTCCCTCGGCCAGACCCACCTTCGCATCCGGACTGACGACCCGGCGACGGAACTTAGCGACCGCATGGTGCGACTCCGCCAGGGTGTCTGGAACCTCGTCGCCGACCACGCCGACGTCCTGCCGTCCCTGCGGCTCACGGCCGGCCTCGGCATTGCCGTCCACGCGCATGCCGCGGCCTTCCATGGCGCCGACCTCACCGCCCCCGACGGAATCGCACCGACCGGGCCAGGTGCCCTCGTCGCCCACGGGCGCTCCTGGCAGCGCCTGCACCAGGCACTCTCGCAGTTCGCGGTCCTGGCGCCTCCTGTCGCGAGCGTCCGGGACGACGCCGTCGCGGCCGCCCGGCTGCTCGGCGAGCTAGTGCCACTCGACGCCCCGCGTGGTCATCTGCCCATCGCCACCGCGGATCGTCACGTCGGCGCGGCGCTCAACGGCGCAGTCCAGGTCATGGCCGACATCGCCGTCCACGAGGGCGCCGCGTTCGACCGACTCTCCCGCTGCGGCCTGCTCCACATCCCCGCACGCTCACTCCCCCGCGACCTCGTCACCGACCGACCCGACGTCGCGGCGGCCCGCCTCAGCGGCCGGACAGTGCCCGCCCCCACGGAGATCCTGCGGGCGGTCGCGGGCATGTACGCCGAGGTCGCGGCCCACCCGCTCGGCGGCCCGACACCATGGTCTTGCAGTCGCCGTGCCACTCCGCCACCCGCCGAAGCGATCTCGATCGTCTAGGTCTCGGCCGTCCGCGAGGCGCGGCCGCCCGCGCGCTCGTGAGCTGATCAACTGTCGGAGGCTGCGCGTAGCGTCTCGTTGACGGCGACATGGCGCACGAGAGCGGAGACTGCGGTGGCGGGCTTTAACCGGGCACAGTTCGAGGCGCAGGTCCGCGCAGCCCAGCGCGACGCGCAGCGGAGGCTGCAGGCCGAGATAGACCGGGTCAATCGCGAGAACAAGCGGCGCATCGACGAGTACAACCGCCGGGCGCAGCAGCACAACCGCCAGGTCTTGCAGCAAGCGCAGCGGCAGGTCGACGAGTACAACCGCGAAGTCGCGCGGGTGAATGCGCACAACGCCCAGGTCAACCAGCAGAACCAGCGCGCGAACGTTCAGAACCGTGCGCTGGTGGCCGAGGTGAACCGCCGACTCCGCTCCGCGTCCTCGTCCGGCCCGGCGTACACGCCTTCGGAAAGGTCTCTTGCAGACCGGATCCAGGAGCAGGCTGCGCGCCACCCCGATCGAGAGTGGGACGCGTTCCTGAGCTACGCCCGCATAGACGGGTCGGAGGTCGGCACGGCTCTTCGGGACGCCCTCGACGCGCTAGGAGTGGGAGTCTGGTTCGACGCGATCGCCATCACTCCAGGTCGGAGCCAGTCCCTTCAGATGGACCAGGGCCTCCGTACCGCACGGTGTGGCATCGCGCTGCTCACGCCGGCCTACCTCACGGGCCGATTCTGGACTGAGCGGGAGCTCGGCGCTCTCCTGCACAAAGCGACGCTCATCCCCGTGCTGCACAACGTGACGTTCGATGAGGTCGCGGAGTACAGCGGCATCCTTCCCGACCTCGCCGGCTTCGAGACGAGCCGCGATTCCATCGAGGTAATCGCCGAGAAGATCGCAGCGGCAGTTCTCCTTCCGAACCCGGATGACGCTGAGCTCTGAGACGACTTCTTGATCTACCGTGTCGGTAACTCCTGCGAGAGTGGATGCGTGCCACTCCGCGCTCTCCATGGTGAGAAGTCCGTCACCTCCACTCTCGTCGACGACGATCAGTGGGCGGAGCTCCGGACCGCAGCGAAGAGTGACCACGCGGCGCTGCTCCTGCCGGGCTGCGGACTTCCCTGCTATCCGCGGACTTCTCCTCGCGGACTGCGGCACTTCGCACATCGCCCGGGCGCCACGTGCGCCGATCATGCCGGGGAGTCCGGCGCCCACATGGAGGCCAAGGCGATCATCGTCTCGGCGGCGATAGCCGCTGGCTGGACAGCTGAAGTCGAGCAGCGAGGCGACGAGTGGATCGCCGACGTCCTCGCGACCCGTGGCGAGGCCCGCGTCGCGCTCGAGGTGCAGTGGTCTCGACAGACGCTTGAGCGCTACCGAGAGAGACAAGCCGCCTACGCCTCTGCGGGGGTCCGCGGCGTCTGGTTCGCGCGTCACTCGCCAGCGCCTAGATACGCACGAGCCGGAGAGTGGCCCACCAAGCAGCTGCCCATCTTCACGCTTGACGGCGACTTCGTCGTGGATACCGGAACCGTGAGAGTGCCTCTGGCGCAGGCCGTCATGGCCCTCCTTGGCGGAGGTGTCCAGTTCAGGGCGAGCTTGGGCCGAACGGACGCCAAGGCGAGCGTCGCCGTCACCCTCTGGCAGGTGCCGTGCTGGAAGTGCGGCCGGCTCTCGGCCGTCTGGACGGTCGAAGGCGAGGACGTCGCCGGACCCTGCGGCCGACTATCTCGGTTCTACCCAGACCGCGCCCACACGATGTGGACCGCAAAGAGGGTGGAGGCCGAGCCGAGAGTTGCGAACTTGGCCGCGCGCCTCGCCCGCGAGGCCGGCGCCGTCGGCGCGGTGATGGCATTCCGCCGTACGCGCCCCGTCCCCGAGGGGTACACGGCTTTCACGTGCGGCCACTGCCGGGCGGTGTTTGGAGACTTCCCTCTCCGCTCGCTGCTCATGGAAGTCGCGTACGACCCTCCACTGGCACGAGGCACCGTGACGCTGGACGCGCCCGCAATTGTCGATAGCCACCCGCACTGGTGCTGGAACCTAGGCGACGGCCTCTGCGCCACCTGAGAGAGCCAGCGACCACGACGCGAGGCATCGGGCCCGCCCGCTGGCACCGCGAGGCACGGCGCCGCGTCATCACCGGGGCCGCAGCCCGGTGAAGTTCGGCCCTGTTCGCCGCTGTACGTGTACGTACCGCAGGCGGCATGCGTTGACATTTCGTTGACATCAACGTCAGAGGCCCTCCCGATCTCTCGATCGGAAGGGCCTCTGACCTGGTACTTCACGTGTAGCGGGGGCAGGATTTGAACCTGCGACCTCTGGGTTATGAGCCCAGCGAGCTACCGAGCTGCTCCACCCCGCGTCGGCTCTGCAACCTTACGCGACGTACGGAGCCGGGCCAAATCCGTTCGCCGACGGCGGAGCCGGCTCGGCCTCGACCGAGCCGGCTCCCCCGTGTCTCAGCCCTCCAGCTGCGCGTCCGCGGCGATGGCCCGCTCCAGAGCGTCCTGCAGCGCGTTCTGCGACTCGCCGTAGGCAGCCCAGTCGCCCCTGGCCAGGGCGTCCTGGCCGGCCTGGAGCGCGTCGCGGGCGTCCTCGAGCGCGGCCTGCAGGTCGGCGCGGGCATCGCCCGACGGCGTCTGCGTGGGCTCGGCGGTCGGGGTCTGCGTCGGCGTCGGCTCCGCCGTCGGCGTCGCCGTCGGCTCGCCCTCGCCGCCGGTCTCCCCGTCGC
>JAEZZV010000204.1 GCA_023418375.1 Actinomycetes bacterium
CTCCGGCGCCGCGTCCCGCGCGCCCTCCGGCGTCTCGCCCGGCGCCTCCGTCGGCGGGGTGTCCGCCCCGGGGGCCTCGCCCGGCGGGCGCGAGGAACCCCCGCGGGCCGTAGCCGTCCTCGGAGCGCGCGGCTTGCCCGCTCCCGGTCCCGACGCCCCTGCCCTCGCCACGACGGCAACCGTAGCGGGGCAGGCCGCCCGGGTCCCGGGGCCGCGCCGGGCGCGTCCGCCGCCCCGCCGCTAGGGTTTCGAACGGGACCTGGAGGGGGTGGCGCGTGGCGTACGAGCTCGTCGTGGTGGCCAACCGGTTGCCGGTGGACATCACCGTCGCGCCGGACGGGACCCAGACCTGGCAGCGGTCGCCGGGCGGGCTGGTGAGCGCCCTCGAGCCCGTCATGTCCGAGGCCCACGGCGCCTGGATCGGCTGGTCCGGCTCGGCCGACCTCGAGGCCGAGCCGTTCGAGGCCGACGGCGTGCACCTCGTCCCGGTCACCCTGTCGGCGGAGGAGGTGGCCGACTACTACGAGGGTTTCGCCAACGACACCCTGTGGCCCCTGTCGCACGACGTCATCAGCCCGCCCGTCTACCACCGACGCTGGTGGGACGCGTACCGCCGGGTGAACCGGCGGTTCGCCGCGGAGGCCGCCCAGGAGGCCGCCCAGGGCGCGACCGTCTGGGTGCACGACTACCAGCTCCAGCTCGTGCCCGCGATGCTGCGCGAGCTGCGGCCCGACGTGCGCATCGGGTACTTCCACCACATCCCGTTCCCGCCGCTGGAGATCTTCGCCCAGCTCCCGTGGCGCCGGCAGGTGGTGGAGGGCCTGCTCGGCGCGGACCTCGTCGGCTTCCAGCGCACCGGGGACGCGGCCAACTTCATCCGGGTGGTGCGCCGCTTCACCGACCTCACGACGCGCGGCCCCGTCATCACGGTCCCGGGGCCGGACGGCAAGGAGCGGCACGTCCGCGCGTCGGCGTTCCCGATCTCGATCGACTCCTCGCGCTTCGACGCGATGGCCCGCACGCCCGAGGTCCGCGCCCGGGCCCGGGAGATCCGCGCCGACCTCGGCGACCCGGAGGTCGTGCTCCTCGGCGTCGACCGGCTCGACTACACCAAGGGGATCCGGCACCGGATCAAGGCCTACGGCGAGCTGCTGGAGGAGGGCCGCCTGAGCGTGCCCGACGCCGCGCTGGTCCAGGTGGCGAGCCCGAGCCGGCAGAACGTCGAGGCGTACCAGCAGCTGCGCGAGGAGGTCGAGGTCCTCGTCGGCCGGATCAACGGGGAGTTCGGCCGCATCGGGTCGGCCGCCGTCCACTACCTGCACCACTCCTACCCGCCGGAGGAGATGGCGGCGCTGTACCTCGCGGCCGACGTCATGCTCGTCACCTCGCTGCGGGACGGGATGAACCTCGTCGCCAAGGAGTTCGTCGCCGCGTGCGTCGACGACCGCGGCGCGCTCGTCCTGTCGGAGTTCACCGGTGCCGCCGACGAGCTGGCCGGCGCGCTGCTGGTCAACCCGCACGACATCGACGGGCTCAAGGACGCCATCGAGCACGCCACCCGCATGGACACGCGCGAGATGCGCTCCCGGATGCGCAAGCTCCGTCGACGCGTCCTCGCCGACGACGTGCGCAAGTGGTCCCAGACCTTCCTGCGCACGCTCGCCACGGCGCCCCGGGAGCCGATGCGATGAGCGGGGCTGCCGCGCGCACGCCGCCACCGGGGCCCGGGGAGGTGCGGGCGGCGGCCGCGGGAGCTCGGGACGGCACGCTGCTCGTCGCCCTGGACTTCGACGGCGTCCTCGCCCCCCTCGTCGACGACCCCGCCACCAGCCGCGCGCTGCCGGCCTCGGCCCGCGCCCTCGAGCGTCTCGCCGCCGCGGGCGCCCCCGTGGCCCTCGTGTCGGGACGCGCGCTGCGCGACCTCTGGACCGTCGCCGCGCCCCCGCCCGGCGTGCACCTCGTGGGCGGGCACGGCGCGGAGCACGGGCGCGCGACGGCGGACGGGCTGGTCACCGAGCCGTTCGCCCTGCCGCCTGACGACGCCCGGACGCTCGCGGAGCTCACCGCCGACCTCGAGGCCCTGATCGAGGGGACGACGGCGCGCGTCGAGCGCAAGCCCGCGTCCGCCGTCCTGCACACCCGCACCGTGGACCCCGACGACGCGCGACGGCTCGCCGCGGCGGCGGCGGCGCTCGGCAACGACGCCGGCGTGGACGTGCTGGCGGGCAAGGACGTCGTGGAGCTGTCGGTGCTGCACGTCTCCAAGGGCGAGGCCCTGCGGGCCCTGCGCGCACGGCTCGGCGTGACGCGCGTCCTCTTCGCCGGCGACGACGTCACCGACGAGCGCGCGTTCGCCCTCCTCGAGCCGCAGGACCTCACGGTCAAGGTGGGTCCCGGCCCGACCGCCGCCCGCCTCCGGGTGGCCGACCCGGCCGCCGTCGCGACCCTGCTCACCGACATCGCGGCGCTGGTCACGGGCGCGACGTCGTCAGCTCGGGCGGGCAAGGGCGCGGACGCCGGGACGACTGCCGGATCGTGACCTTCTCCCCTGCCCGCCGGGCCGTCGGCTGTGGCACCATGAGCGGGTCGCACGGGCGAGGAGGTCCGCCGGTGCCGCGCGAGCGGGCCGGACAGACCGAGCCGCCCGTGTCGGTGCCACCGGGCACCACCGACTCCACTCGGATCGTCCGGCACGTACCTGCCGGTGGAGGGAATGCAGCATGGCAACCGTGACCTTCGACAAGGCCACCCGCATCTACCCGGGGACCGAGCGTCCCGCCGTCGACTCGCTCGACCTGCACATCGAGGACGGCGAGTTCCTCGTCCTCGTCGGCCCGTCGGGCTGCGGCAAGTCGACCTCCCTGCGGATGCTCGCCGGCCTGGAGGACGTCAACTCCGGCCGCATCCTCATCGGCGACCGTGAGGTCACCGACGTGCAGCCCAAGGACCGGGACATCGCGATGGTGTTCCAGAACTACGCGCTGTACCCGCACATGACCGTCGCCGACAACATGGGCTTCGCCCTGAAGATCGCCGGCGTGCCGAAGGCCGACATCCGCAAGCGCGTCGAGGAGACCGCGAAGATGCTCGACCTGACCGAGTACCTGGACCGTCGCCCGAAGGCGCTGTCCGGTGGTCAGCGTCAGCGCGTCGCCATGGGCCGCGCCATCGTGCGTCAGCCGCAGGTCTTCCTCATGGACGAGCCGCTGTCGAACCTCGACGCGAAGCTCCGCGTGCAGACGCGGTCGCAGATCGCCTCGCTCACCCGCCGCCTCGGCGTCACCACGGTCTACGTCACCCACGACCAGACCGAGGCCATGACGATGGGCGACCGGATCGCCGTGCTCAAGGACGGCCTGCTCCAGCAGGTCGGTGACCCGCGCGACCTGTACGACCGTCCGCAGAACGTCTTCGTCGCGGGCTTCATCGGCTCGCCGGCGATGAACATCGGCTCGTTCCAGGTGGTCGAGGGTGGCGCGCAGTTGGCCAACACCCGCATCCCGCTGGCCCGCGAGGTCCTCTCCAAGATCGTCCCCGAGGACCGCGGCCACGTGACCGTCGGCTTCCGTCCGGAGGCGCTCGACGTCGTCAGCCAGGCCCACGAGGGTGCGATCCCGATCAAGGTCGTCCTCGTCGAGGAGCTCGGCGCCGACGCCCTCGCCTACGGCGAGCTGGTCATGGGCGGCGCCGCCGCGCGCGAGATCCACTCGGGCGCCGGCGAGGCCCAGATCATCGTCCGCGTCGACCCGCGCACCCCGCCGCGCAAGGGCGACACCATCTGGGTGGCCATCCGCCCGGGCGAGCTCCACGCGTTCGCCGCGTCCACGGGCGAGCGCCTGAACTGACCCCAGCGACGCGAAGGGCGGGGCGGCACTGCCGTCCCGCCCTTCGCGTTCGGAGGAACCATGACCGTGCCCATGACGGGGTCGCTGCAGATCACGGCTGCCGCCCCGGACCCCGCGCTGCTCGACCTGCCCTGGCACATCCCGCTCGAGGAGTGGCCGGCGGAGAACCTCGCCGCGCTCCCCCGCGGCATCAGCCGGCACGTCGTGCGCTTCGTCAAGCTCTCCGGGCGCGTCATCGCCGTCAAGGAGATCGGCGAGACCGTCGCCTACCGGGAGTACGAGCTGCTGCGCGCACTGCGCCGGATCGGCACGCCGAGCGTCGAACCGGTCGGTGTCATCAACGGCCGGGCCGACCTGAACGGCGAGCGGCTCGAGACCGTGCTCGTCACCCAGCACCTGCAGTACTCGCTGCCGTACCGCGCGCTGTTCAGCCAGCAGAGCCTCCAGCCGGACACGACCCGGCGGCTCATCGACGCGCTCGCGGTGCTCCTGGTCCGCCTGCACCTGTCGGGCTTCTACTGGGGCGACGTGTCGCTGTCGAACACCCTGTTCCGTCGCGACGCCGGCTCGTTCGCCGCGTACCTCGTCGACGCCGAGACGGGTGAGCTGCACGACCGGCTGTCCGACGGCCAGCGGGCGTACGACATGGACGTCGCCCGGGTGAACATCATCGGAGAGCTCATGGACCTCGAGGCCGGCGAGATGCTCGAGCCCGGCGTCGAGCCGATCGAGATCGGCGACCGCCTTGCCGCGCGCTACCTCGAGCTCTGGGACGCGCTGACCGGCGAGGAGTCGTTCGGCACGGGCGAGCGCTGGCGTGTGGCGGCACGCATCGAGCACCTCAACGAGCTGGGCTTCGACGTCGGCGAGCTGGCCATCACCACCGACGTCGACGGCACCACGGTGAGCATCCAGCCGAAGGTCGTCGACGCCGGCCACCACTCGCGGCGTCTGCTGCGCCTGACCGGGCTGGACGTGCAGGAGGGCCAGGCCCGGCGCCTGCTCAACGACCTCGACGCGTTCCGCGCCGCCACGGACCGCCAGGGCGAGGACGAGGAGTTCGTCGCCCACGACTGGCTCACGCACGTCTTCGAGCCCGCCGTGCGCGCGGTCCCGCGCGAGCTGCGGGGCAAGCTCCAGCCGGCGCAGATGTTCCACGAGATGCTCGACCACCGCTGGTTCATCTCGCGCGAGCAGGAGCGCGACGTCCCCATGGTCGAGGCGGCGCGCAGCTACGCCGAGACCGTGCTCCCGCACCGCCCGAGCGAGGCCCAGGTCCTGGGCGCCGACACGGCGATCATCCCCCGCATCGTCGACTGACGGTGCGGGGGTCGGGGCCGGGCGTCAGGCCTGGCCGCGGAGGCGCGCGACCTCGTACAGGGAGATCCCGGTGGCGACGCCCGCGTTGAGCGACTCGGTCTCGGCGCGGATCGGGATGGAGGCGACGACGTCGCACGTCGAGCGCACCAGCCGGCCGAGGCCCTTGCCCTCCGAGCCGACGACGAGCACCACCGGGTCCGTGGCCAGGTGCAGCTCGCTCACCGGCGACGTCCCGCCCGCGTCGAGCCCGACGACGAAGCAGCCCGCCTCGCGCAGCTCACCGAGCGCGCGCACGAGGTTCGTGACCCGGGCTACGGGCACGCGGGCCGCGGCACCCGCCGAGACCTTCCATGCCGACGCCGTCACGCCCGCCGCGCGGCGCTCGGGCACCACCACGCCGTGGGCGCCGAACGCCCCGGCCGAGCGCAGCACGGCACCGAGGTTGCGCGGGTCCGTGATGCCGTCGAGCGCGACGACGAGCGCCGGCTCCCCGGCCCGCTCCGCGCGAGCGAGGATCTGGTCCAGGTCGGAGTAGCGGTACGGCTTGGCGGCCATCACCACGCCCTGGTGGACCATGCCGTCCGTCATCCGGTCCAGCTCGGCGGTGGTCACGTCGAGCAGCGGCAGGTTCCGCTCCCCCGCGATGCGGCGGATCTCCCGGATGCGGTCGTCCGCCTCGACCCGGTGCCCGACCCAGATCGCCTCGCACGGCACCCCGGCGCGCAGGGCCTCGACGACGGCGTTGCGCCCGGTCACGATCTCCGACGTGGCGGCCTTGGCCCCCGGGCCACGCCCGGCGGGACGGCCCGTGCCCGTCCGGCCCGCGGTCGTCCGCGCCGCGGGGGCACGCCCCGCGCT
>JAEZZV010000210.1 GCA_023418375.1 Actinomycetes bacterium
CGCCTGGGCATCGTCCTGGCGCCGGTGGTGTCCGCACTGAACCTCGCCGAGGTGGTGCTCAGCGGCCCCCCCGAGCTGCTCGGCGGGCCTTTGCGCGACGCGGCCCTGGCGGTCATCCGCGAGCGGACCATGCCGGTCACCAGCCGGGGTCTGCAGCTGCGGGTGACCTCGCTGGGAGAGGCGGCCCCGCTCTCGGGGGCGGCCGTGCTCGTGCTGTCCGGTCAGCTCGGAGTCTCGTGACGACTCCGAGCTGACCGTCCTGGCAGGTCCTCAACCCTCCGACGACGCCATGGCGGCGTCGTCAGCGCACCGGGAAGGAACCCACGTGAGAATGGTACGGAACACGGGAAGGCGGGGTGCACTCGCTGCGGCAGTTGTCGGCACGATGCTCGCCGGCCTGACCCTCACCGCGTGCAGCGGTGACAGCGACGAGCCCACCGACGAGCCCGCAGGTGACGACGACGTCGCCGAGGAGACCGAAGCCGAAGGCGCGGACATCACCTTCTGGGTGGCCGGCGGCGACACCCCGCAGGAGCTGCGGGACTACCTCGTCGAGACCTTCGCCGCGGAGAACCCGGGGTCGACGCTGACGATCGAGGAGGTGGGCTGGGGCGACCTCGTGACGCGCCTCACCACCGCGCTGCCCGACGCCGCGAACACCCCCGACGTCGTCGAGATCGGCAACACCCAGTCGCCGACCTTCACCACCGTCGGCGCGTTCCGCGACCTGTCGGGGATCTACGAGGAGCTGGGCGGGTCCGACCTGCTGCAGTCGTTCGTCGAGGTCGGCACGGTCGACGGCAAGCAATACGCCCTGCCGTACTACTTCGGCTCGCGCTACATGTTCTACCGCAAGGACATCTGGACGGCCGCCGGCCTCGAGGTCCCCACGACGCTCGCCGAGTTCGCCGACGCCGTCGCGCAGCTCAAGACCGACACGCAGTCCGGCTTCGCCATGGGCGGCCAGGACTGGCGCAACGGCATCTCGTGGGTCTTCGCCCACGGCGGCGAGCTCGCCACCGTCGACGGCGGCGAGTGGACCTCCACGCTGTCGGACCCGAACACCATCGCGGGCCTCGAGGCGTGGCAGTCGATCTACCAGACGGCGTCGACCATCCCCGCCACCGAGCGCGACGTCGCCTACTGGGACTTCCTGAACGACGGCACCGACGGCGCGCCGCCGGCCGCTGCCACGATCATGGCCCCGGGCTGGGCGCGCTGGTCGATCGGTGACATCACCACCAACGACGCCGGCGAGGAGGTCCGCGACGGCATGGCCGACGCCGACAAGTGGGGCATCTTCGGCCTGCCGGGCCTCGACGGCGGCCTGGCCCCGGTCTTCGCGGGTGGCTCGAACATCGCGATCTCGGCGACGTCGCAGCACCCCGAGCTGGCCGAGAACCTGCTCCGGATCATCTTCTCCGAGGAGTACCAGACGATGCTCGGCCAGAACGGCCTCGGCCCGGGCAACTCGCAGTACACCTCGTCCCTGGGCGACGACGAGTTCGCCCAGACGATGATGGCGACCGCCGCGGCCTCCAAGCTCACCCCGGCTGCTCCGGGCTGGGCCGCCGTCGAGGGCGCGCTGGTGTACGAGGAGCTGTTCCAGAAGATCGCCGAGGGTGGTGACGTCGCGGCGCTCGCCGCCGAGTACGACGACATCATCACGCCGATGCTCAACGGCTGAGCCGACGGCCGCCCGGTCGCCGGTAAGGTCCTGCCCGTCGGCCGACCGTCCGCCCGCCGACCCCCACCCCTCACCTCTTCCTGACCACCTGGACCTGGAGGCCCACCATGGCGGACACGCTCGTCCGTGCTGCGCCGGTGCAGGCGACCGGCCCCCGACGGCGCACGCGGCCACGACGCGGCCCGCGCTCGGGCCCGGCGTACCTGCTCCTGCTGCCCGCCGTCGCGATCCTGCTGCTCGGCCTGGGGTACCCCGTCTACTGGCAGGTCATCACCTCGCTGCAGGAGTACGGGCTCGCCCAGCAGTTCGGCCAGCCGCCCGAGTTCGTCGGGCTCGACAACTACGCGCGGATCTTCGCCACCGAGGACCTGTGGGCCGTCGTCGTCCGCTCCATCGCCTTCTGCATGGTCAACGCTGTGGTGACCGTCGCGATCGGCCTGGCGCTGGCGCTGCTCATGCGTGCCGTGCGGCCGTGGGTGCGGATCGCGCTGCAGAGCTGCCTGCTGCTGGCCTGGGCGATGCCCATGGTGGCCGCGGTGACCGTGTGGCGCTGGCTCTTCGACTGGCGCACGGGCGTCGTCAACTGGCTGCTCGTGCAGGTCGGCCTCGACGGGTACGCCGGGTACAACTGGCTCGCCCAGCCGCTGACGTTCTTCTTCGTCGCCACCGTCATCATCGTGTGGATGTCCGTGCCGTTCGTGGCGCTGTCGATCTACGCCGGCCTCACGCAGGTGCCCGAGGAGGTGCTGGAGGCCGCGCGCATCGACGGCGCCGGCCCGACCAAGACCCTCCGTCACATCCTCGTGCCGATGGTGCGCCCGGTCATCGCGATCGTCCTGCTGCTCCAGATCATCTGGGACCTGCGCGTGTTCGCGCAGATCCGCCTGCTGCAGGACTCGGGCGCCGCGCCCGACACGGACCTGCTCGGCAACTTCATCTTCGAGCTCGGCATCGGGCGGCAGGACTTCGCCGGCGCCGCTGCCGTCTCGATCCTCGTCCTCCTGCTCACGGTGCTCGTCAGCTGGCCGTACGTGCGCAGCCTCATGAAGGAGCTGTCATGACCGCGGTCGCGACGCGCCGCCGCCTCGGCCGGGGAGCGCTCGGCGGCCTCGCCCTGCTCCTCGCCGCCCTGTGGGTGTTCCCCGTCTACTGGATGGTGCTCTCGGCGGTCACGCCGGACGCGTACCTGCGCACGACGACGCCGTCGTTCCTCCCGACGCACTTCACGACGTCCAACTTCTCCGCGGTGATCAGCGGGTCGGGCTTCACCTCGGCCCTGCGGATGAGCTTCGCGGTCACGCTCGTCACCGTGCTGGCCGTGCTCGTGTTCGCCTTCCTGGCGGCGCTGGCGATCAGCCGGTTCGAGTTCCGCGGGCGGCGGTCCTTCGTGCTCACCGTGCTCTTCGTGCAGATGCTGCCCGCCGAGGGGCTGTTCATCGCGCAGTACAAGATGCTGTCGTCGGCGAGCCTGCTGAACTCGGTCCTGGGCGTCTCCGTCCTCTACACCGCCGCGATCGTGCCGTTCACGATCTGGATGCTGCGAGGCTTCGTGGCGAGCACCCCGGTGGAGCTGGAGGAGGCGGCGATGGTCGACGGGCTGTCGCGCTTCCAGGCGTTCTGCCGCATCACCCTGCCGCTGCTCGCGCCCGGTCTCGTGGCGTCGGGCGTGTACGCGTTCCTCCAGGCGTGGAACGAGTTCACGGTGGCGCTCGTCGCCCTTCCCGGCGAGAGCGCGCGCACCCTGCCGCTGTGGCTGCGGACGTTCCTGCAGGCCTCGCAGAACCGGGGCGTGGACTGGGGCGAGGTCATGGCGGGCTCCACCCTCCTGGCGATCCCGGTGATCATCTTCTTCCTCGCGGTGCAGAGCCGGATGACCTCCGGGCTGGTCTCCGGGGCGGTGAAGGGCTGATGGCGGCGGCGGACGGCGACCTCCGTGTCGGCCTGGACCTGGGCGGCAGCAAGGTCCTCGGCGTCCTGCTCGAGGGCGACACGGTGCGACGGGTGCTGCGGCTCCCGACGGACCTCGGCCCGGAGGGCGTCGTCGGGAGCGCGGCCGGGGTGGTGCGGGGCCTGTGCGAGGCCGCGGGGATCGCGCCGACGCGGCTCGCGGGCGTGGGCATGGCGCTGCCCGGCATCGTCGACCCGACGACCGGGACGGTCTCGCACGCAGTGAACCTGCGCATCCACCTGACCGACGTGCCGGTCGGTGCGCTGCTGTCGGAGCAGCTCGGCGGCGTGCCGGTCACCGTGGAGAACGACCTGAACGCGGCGGCCCTCGGCGCGGCCGAGACGCTCGGCCACTCCGACATGGCCTTCCTCGCCCTCGGGACGGGCCTGGCGGCCGGGCTGCTGCTCGACGGGCGTCTGCGCCGCGGGCACGCGGGCGCCGCCGGCGAGGTCGGGCACCTGCCCTACCGGCCGGGCGGGCTGGCGTGCGCGTGCGGCCAGCTCGGCTGCCTGGAGATGTACGCGTCGGGCTCCGCGCTCGACGCGGCCTGGCCCTCGCGGACCGGCGCACCCTCGCCCGTGGAGGTCTTCGAGGCGGCCGGCCGCGGCGAACCGGACGCCATCGCGATCCGCGACACGTTCGCGGACGCGGTCGCCACGGCCGTGCGGTTCCTCGTCATGACGTTCGACGTCGCGCACGTGGTGCTCGGCGGCGGAGTGGCGAACCTCGGCGACCAGCTCGTGCGGCACGTGCGCGACGCACTGCTCGCGCAGCTCGCCGGCTCCTCGCTGCTGACCGCGCTGCGGATCCCCGAGCGCGTCGAGCTCACGCCCGCGGGCGTGCCCGTGGGCGCGGTCGGGGCGGCCCTCGCCACGCGCGCCGCGGGGCGCGCCGGGACCGTGGGGGTGGTGGCCTGATGGAGGTCGTGATCGGTGGCGCGACGCAGGTCGCCGGGTGGGCGGCGGACGCCGTCGAGGCTCTGCTGCGGACCCGGCCGGACGCGGTGCTCGGCCTGGCCACGGGCTCCTCGCCCCTGGCTCTGTACGGCGAGCTGGCGCGCCGGCACGCCGAGGAGGGCCTGTCGTTCGCCCGGGCGCGGGCGTTCCTCCTGGACGAGTACGTCGGCCTGCCGCCCGGGCATCCCGAGCGCTACGCCGCGGTCATCGAGCGCGATCTCGTGGCGCGGGTGGACTTCGCGCCGGGCGCGGTGCGCGCGCCCGACGGCGCCGCGGGCGACCTGGCCGCGGCCTGCGCCGAGTACGAGGCCGCGATCCGTGCGGCAGGCGGGGTGGACCTGCAGATCCTGGGGATCGGCACCGACGGGCACCTCGCGTTCAACGAGCCGGGGTCGTCGCTCGCGTCGCGGACGCGGATCAAGACGCTCACGGAGCAGACCCGCCAGGACAACGCCCGGTTCTTCGCCGGTGACGCCGATGCCGTCCCCCGGCACGTCCTCACCCAGGGCCTCGGCACGATCATGGACGCCCGGCACCTGGTGCTGCTCGCCACGGGCCGGGGGAAGGCCGAGGCCGTGCACCGCATGGTCGAGGGCGGGGTGAGCGCGATGTGGCCGGCGTCGGTCCTCCAGCTGCACCCGCACGTGACGGTCCTGCTCGACGACGCGGCCGCGAGCCGCCTGCAGCTCGCCGACCACTTCCGCCAGACCTGGGCGCACAAGCCCGCGTGGCAGGGCCTCTGACCCCGCGCCGGTCGCCGCCGCCGTGGGCGGGGTGCGGGTGTCGCGGCGCGGCAGCCCGTTTTCACCCTGCTCCACCGGTTCGTGAGTGACCTGGAACTTCACTCCGCGTTCACATCGGCCGATTCCCTGGCATGAGGTGGAGGTGAGGCGGATGGGGCGGTGGTACCTGCTCGGTGGCGTCCTCGTCGCCGGGTACTCCGCGCTGCCTCCCGGCCCCCTCCGGGACGCCCTGTACGTCTGCTTCGGCGTCGCCGCCGCGTGCATGACCCTCGTCGGCGTCCACCGCCACCGACCGTCGCTGCGCGCCCCGTGGGTCCTCTTCGCCGTCGGCCTCGCCCTGTGGTCCCTCGGGGACACCCTCTGGGCGGTGTTCGAGCACGTGCTCGACGTCGATCCCTTCCCCAGCGCCGCCGACGGGGTCTACCTCCTCGCCTACGTGTTCTTCGCCGCCGGCCTGCGCGGCCTCGCGCGTGCGCGCAACCCGCGGGGCCACGTCGTCGCCTCGCTCGACGCCGGCCTCATCGGCACCGTGGCCCTCGTCGTGCTCTGGATCCTCGTGATCGGGCCGGCGTTCGAGTCGCCGGAGAACGACGTCTTCGCCGCCGTGGTGTCGTCCGCCTACCCGCTCGTGGACATCCTCGTGCTGCTCCACCTCGCCTACATCGCCGGTGACACCCGCTTCCGCTCGCCCTCGCTGCGGATGCTGGGCGGCGGGTTCGTCGTGACCCTCGTGGCGGACGTGCTCTTCTCGCTGGTCGCGCTGTTCCCCTGGGTCGGCGACGGCGGCGCGAACCTGGACTGGCTCTGGCTCTCCGGCTACCTGCTCATGGGCTTCGGCGCGCTCCACCCGTCCATGGCCCAGGCCGGCGACCGGCAGCCGAGCCTCACCCTGACCACCCGGGCGAGCGTCGGCAGGCTGGCCTTCGTCGGCGCCGTGCTCCTCGCGATCCCCGGCATGTCGCTCGTCCAGCGGCTCATGGGCGAGGACCCCGACTCCGTCGAGCTGGCGGTCGCCGGGGTGGTCGCCATCCTCCTCGTGGTGGTCCGGATGGTGACCATGACCAGGCGGCTCGTGGCCCAGGCGGACCGCCTCGCCGCGATGGCCGGCTCCGACCCGCTCACCGGCCTGCCGAACCTGCGTCTGTTCACCGACGAGCTCGCCGAGCGCCTCTCCGACCCCGCGACGG
The DNA here is from genome assembly GCA_023418375.1 of Actinomycetes bacterium. Classification (GTDB taxonomy): domain Bacteria; phylum Actinomycetota; class Actinomycetes; order Actinomycetales; family Cellulomonadaceae; genus Actinotalea. Next base: position 6,522 of record JAEZZV010000210.1, read on the forward strand.
CGCGGGTCCCCGTGATGCTCGTCAACCTCGACCGGTTCGCCGAGATCCGGGAGACCCTCGGGTACCGCATCGGCGACGAGCTCGTGCGCGCGGCCGCACTGCGCCTCGCCGACGTCGTCGGGGACCGCGGGCTCGTGTCGCGCGTCGGCGGAGACGCCTTCGGCGTCATCGTCTTCGACCACGCGATGTGCTCGGACGACCTGGCCGAGTGCGCGACGCACCTGCGGGCAGAGCTGAACGAGCCGTTCACCCTCTCCGACGTCCGCGTCTCGGTGGACGCGCTCGTGGGCGTCGCGCTGGCGCCCGACGACGGCACCGATCCCGGCGAGCTGCTCCAGCGGGCCGATGTCGCCCTGTCCGCCGCGCGCCACCGCCCCGAGCGCGTCGCCAGGTACTCGGGCCGGCTGCCGGCCGAGGGCTCGCTGACGCCGCACCTCATGAGCGAGCTCGCCGCGGCCATCGCGGACGACCAGATCGTCCTGCACTACCAGCCGCAGGTCGAGCTCCAGGCCGGCGGCGTCCGGGGGGTCGAGGCGCTGGTGCGCTGGCAGCACCCCGTGCACGGGCTGCTCCCGCCGGACACGTTCATCCCCGCCGCCGAGCGCACCGGCCTCATCCGGCCCCTGACGCTGCACGTGCTGGACCGGGCGCTGGACCAGGCCTCGGTCCTCGGCCGGCAGGGCCGGCCCGTCGTCGTCTCCGTGAACCTGTCGGTGCGTGACCTGCTCGACCCGACCTTCCCTCAGGACGTGGCCGACGCCCTGACCCGGCACGGCGTCGACACGTCGCTCCTCGAGCTCGAGGTCACCGAGACGATGGCGATGGTCGACCCCAACCGGTCGCTCGAGGTGCTGCGCGCTCTCGCCGACCTCGGCGTGGCGCTCGCGGTCGACGACTTCGGCACGGGCTACTCCTCGCTGGCGTACCTGCAGCGGCTGCCCGTCCAGCGGCTCAAGATCGACAGGTCCCTGGTGAGGGACATGCTCCACGACACCGCGAGCGTCGTCATCGTCCGGTCGACGATCGAGCTCGCCCGGAACCTGGGGCTCACCGTCATCGCCGAGGGCGTCGAGGACGACGCCACGCTGCTCGCCCTGCGCGACCTCGGGTGCGACGCGGCACAGGGCTTCGGCCTCGGCCGCCCCGTCCCCGCCGACCGGCTGACCGCCCTCGTCGACTCGATCGCCGCGCGGGTGCCGGGCGTCCTCGGCGCGGCTGACGCCCCCGGGCCACGCGAGCTGAGGACGGTGGCCCCGTGAGGCTCCGCGCGCTGTGGTGGGTCGTCGCGGGCGGCCTCGTCGTCCTCCAGCTGTTCCTGCCGGAGGGCCCGGCCCGCGACGTCGTCTACCTGCTGCTCGGCTCGGGCGCCCTCGCCACGACCGCGTGGGCGGCGCGGCGACCTGACGCGCGGCCGCGGGCCGCCTGGCGTCTGCTCGTGGCCGGCCTGGCCACCTGGGTCGTGGGGGACACCGCCTGGGCGGTGAGCGGCCACATCGCCGGCGGCGAGGACTTCCCGCTCATGGCGGACGCGTCCTACGCCGTCGGCTACAGCCTGTTCGTCGCGTCCCTGCTCGCGCTCGCGCGGGCGCGCCGGGCGCGCTTCGACCCGGACGCCCTCATCGACGGCCTCATCGTGGGGACCGTCGTCACGCTGCTGTTCTACGTGACCTTCGTCGCCTCCGCGTGGGACGAGGCGGGCACCGCGTCGGTCGAGAGGTCCTTCGGCCTGGCCTTCCTCGTGTTCGACGTGCTGCTCGTCGTGCAGGCGATCTACGTCGCGCGCGTCGAGCCCGTGCGGCGTCCCGGGCTGCGCCTGGTCGCCGCCGGCTTCGGCGCCATCTTCGTCGGCGACGTCCTGCAGAACCTCGCCCTGCGCTACCCCGACATCGGGTCGACCGGGGGCCTGGTCCACACCTGGTGGCTGGTGGCGTACGCCCTCATCGGCGCCGCGCCCCTGTACCGCTCGATGGCGGCCGGCGCCCCCGAGGCCGGCCCGGAGCCGGTGCGTCCCCTGCGGGGCCGGCAGGTGGCCCTGCTCGGCGTCGCCCTCGCCCTGGTCCCCGCCGTCCCGGGGGTCCAGCTCGCGCTGGGCCTGGAGGTGACGAGCGCCCCGGCGATCGGCGCCGCCTCGATCCTCATCGTCCTGGTCTGCCTCCGGCTCGGGCTGGCGGCCTCGCGGATGGCCCGGCAGGCCGAGCAGCTGGCGCGTGCCGCGCAGACCGACGGGCTCACCGGCCTGGCCAACAGCCGCCACTTCGCCGCGGTGCTGGACGAGCGCGCCCACCACGCGGACGAGCGACCCGTGCTCGTGCTCCTCGTGGCGCTGGACCGCCTCACCGAGATCACCGACACCCTCGGCTACCGCGTCGGCGACGAGCTGCTGCGCTCGGCCGCGGGGCGCGTGCGCGAGCTCGTGGGACCGACCGGCACCGCTGCCCGCCTGGCCGGCGACGCCTTCGCGGTGCTCGTCGACGCCGGGCAGGTGCGGCACGTCGACGCGCTCGAGTGGGCCGCCCGACTCCGGCGCCTGCTGACCGAGACGTTCACGCTCTCGGACGTGTCGGTGTCCGTGGACGCGCTCGTGGGGGTCGCCGTGGGGCCCGATGACGGCAGCACCGGGGGCGAGCTCCTCGAGCGCGCCGACGTCGCGCTGTCCGCCGCTCGCACCCGCCCCGAGGGTGTCGCGCGCTACACCGGCCGCATGACGTCCGACGGCGCGCTCACCCCGCACCTCATGAGCGAGCTGTCCCGCGCGCTGGAGGAGCACGAGATCGTCGTGTACTACCAGCCGCAGGTGGACGTCGAGACGGGCGCCGTCCGCGCCGTCGAGGCGCTCGTGCGCTGGCAGCACCCCGTGCACGGGCTCCTGCCGCCGGCGTCCTTCATCCCGGCCGCCGAGCGCACCGGCCTCATCCGGCCGCTCACGCTGTACATGCTCGAGCAGGTGCTGATCCAGGCCGTCGCGTGGCGCGATGCGGGGACGCCGCTGCGGGTGGCCGCGAACCTCTCCGCACGCGACCTGCTCGACCCGGCCTTCTCCCGGCACGTCGCGGAGCTGATGAACCGGTACGGCGTCGAGCGAGACGGGCTGGAGCTCGAGCTGACCGAGACGATGGCGATGGTCGACCCGGAGCGTTCGCTCGAGGTGCTCCAGGCGCTCGCGGGCCTCGGTATCGGCCTGGCCATCGACGACTTCGGGACGGGGTACTCCTCGCTCGCGCACCTCCAGCGCCTGCCCGTGCACCGGCTGAAGATCGACCGGTCGTTCGTGATGAGCATGGCGCGGGACGAGGCGAGCGGCGCGATCGTCCGCTCGACGATCGAGCTGGCCCGCAACCTCGGCCTCGCGGTGGTCGCGGAGGGGGTCGAGGACGACGTGACGCTGATGTCGCTGCGCGAGATGGGCTGCGACGTCGCGCAGGGATTCGGCCTCGGCCGGCCGGTCCCGGCCGACCAGGTCACAGCCCTCGTCGGTGTCATCGAGCACCGCGTGCCGCGGGTGCTCCGCGAGGCCGATCCGAACGGTCAACGGATCGTCTGACCGCTGGACGTAGGTCCCGTGCGGGGTGGGCAGGTCGGCGGTAGACAGGGCCGCAGGGCGCCTCGCGGCGCCGGCCGGCCGGTCGGCCCGGCCGGATGAGACGCCACGGCGTCGGGGTCCCAGGCCCGGCGCCGTGGCCCCCGCCCGCTGGCGGGCCATGGCGCGCACCAGCACGCTGGGGGCATGCCGATCCCCCGCTCCTTCGTGCTGCGCGGGCACGAGGTCGCGATCCCCCTCACCTCACCGGGCGACGGTGCGCGCGACGGCACGGGCGGCGACGTCGTGCTCGTGCACGGGATCGGCGTGTCGGGCCGGTACTTCCGGCCGCTCGTGGACGCGCTCGGACCGCGCGCGCGGGTCGTCGTGCCGGACCTGCCGGGCTTCGGCGGGTCGCCCCGCCCGGCCGAACCGCTGGGCATCGCCGAGCACGCGGCCGTGGTGCGTGCGCTCGTGGACGAGCTCGGCCTCGTGC
>JAEZZV010000312.1 GCA_023418375.1 Actinomycetes bacterium
GCGTCCCGGTCCGCCTGGCTCGCCCCGGCGCGCACCGTCTCGACCGCGTGCTGCACGGCCTCGCGCACCGCCGGCCCGACGCCCGCCCAGCCGTGCCCGACGCCGAGCGTCGTACAGATGCCGTCCGCGCGCGCGGACACCGCGCTGAGCACGCCCGCGGCCAGGAGCTGGGCGACGTACGGGTCGGCGCGCACGGCGTCGTCGGTGGCCTCGACGCCCCCGGCCACGTACCAGCGGACCGTGTGCGGGTCGTCGGTCCGCTCCGGGTGCACCGCCACCGTCGTGGTCATCGGCGTCAGACGATCGCGATCGTGATCGCCCGCGCGAGCCAGGCCATCACCCAGGCCAGCGCGCCGTACCCGACCAGGGCGACGGCCGGCCAGCGCCAGGAGTTCGACTCGCGGCGCAGCACCGCGAGCGTCGAGATGCACTGCATCGCGTAGACGAAGAACACGAGCAGCGCGACGATCGTCGGCGTCGTGAACAGGGGCTCGCCCTCGTTCTCGCCGGACGTCCACGTCATCGCCGCGAGCGCGTCCTGCGGGTTCTCCGGGTCCTCCGCCGCCGCGACCTGGCCGAGCGTCGAGACGAACACCTCGCGCGCCGCCATCGCGCCCACGAGGCCGACGTCGATGCGCCAGTCGAACCCGAGCGGCTCGAGGACGGGCTCCACCGCACGTCCGAGGTCGGCGGCGTAGCTGTGGTCCAGCACGTAGGCGGCGGCCTCGGCGTCGTCCATGCCCACGGTCTCGGCGTCGCGCGTCGGGAAGGTCATCAGCGCCCACAGCACGACGGTCGCGCCGAGGATGATCGTGCCGGTCTTGCGCAGGAAGACCTTGGCGGGCGACCAGACCTGCTCGGCGACCGTCTTCAGCGTCGGCACCCGGAACGGCGGGAGCTCGAGGTAGAAGGGCAGGCCACCGCGCCGCAGGGCCGTCGCCCGCAGGACGGACGCGACGATCATCGTCGACACCCCGCCGAGCAGGTACAGCGCGAGCATCGCCAGGCCCTGCGCGCCGAACGGACCCACCCGGTCGTCGGGCGAGAACAGCAGGCCGACGAGCAGCACGTACACCGGCAGCCGCGCCGAGCAGGGCATCAGGGGGGCGGCGAGCATCGTCGCCAGGCGGTCCCGCGACGACGGCATGGTGCGCGTCGACATGATGCCGGGGATGGCGCACGCGACCGACGACAGCATCGCGACGAACGCGCGGCCGTCGAGCCCCGACATCGCCATGACGCGGTCCATCAGCACGGCCGCGCGGGCGAGGTAGCCGACGCCCTCCATGAGGGCGAGGAGCACGAAGAGCAGCATGATCTGGGGGAGGAAGACCAGCACCCCGCCGAGGCCGTTGATCAGAGCCGTGTTCACGAAGTCCGCCAGCACGGGCTGGGTGATGTTCGCGGCGGCCACCTCGCCCAGCCAGCCGAAGACAGTCTCGATGTACCCCTGCAGCGGGGCGGCGACGGTGAAGATCGTCTGGAAGAACGCGGTCATCACGCCGGCGAACACCACGAGGCCCCAGACCGGGTGCAGCAGCACGGCGTCGACGCGGTTCGTGAGGCTCGGCGGGCCCGCGGGGCGGTAGGCGGCCCGGTCGAGCACCGAGGCGCTCCACGCGGCCAGGCCCTCGTCGTCGGTCGGCGGCGGCACGACGGGCGTCGGCCACGACGGCCACGCCAGCAGGCTCGCGCGCAGCTCGGCGACGCCGCGGCCGCGGTGCCCGATGACGACATGCACGGGAACGCCCAGCGCCACGGACAGGCCGTCGGGGTCGACGGCGCCCCCGCGCCGCGCGAGCTCGTCGCTCATGGTCAGGACGACGACGCAGCGGTGGCCGGTCGCAAGCGCCTGGGCGACGAGTCCGAGCGACCTGCGCAGGGCGGTCGCGTCGACGACGACGAGGATCGCGTCGGGGGCGTCCGTCCCCGGCAGGCGGCCGGCGAGGTGGTCGGCGACGATCTGCTCGTCCGGGCTGACCGGCTCGAGGCCGTACGTGCCGGGCAGGTCGACGACCTGCACGCGCACGCCGTCGCCCGCGACCGTGCCGACCGACCGGGTGACCGTGACGCCCGGGTAGTTGGCCGTGCGGACCCGCAGGCCCGTGAGGTGGTTGAAGACGCTGGACTTGCCCGTGTTCGGCGCGCCGACGATCGCGACGGTCGCGCCGTCGGTGGCGACCTGGCCCTCGGTGTGGCAGGTCACCGCGTGACCTCGACGAGGATCCCCTCGCTCAGCGCCCGGCGCAGGCACAGGCGCGACTCGCCGACGCGGTAGATCGTCGGGCTGCCGAGGGGGGCGCGGCGCACGCACTCGATCTCGGTGTCGGCGGTGAAGCCGAGGTCGGCGAGCCGGCGGCTCACGGAGGCGGGGAGGCTCGGGTCGAGCCCGACGACGCGGGCCGTGCCACCGCGGCGCAGTGCCGACATCGGCACGCACTCGACGCAGAGCGCGTCCTCGGTGGCGAGCAGCCCGTCGGTGGCCGGGAGCGTTGCGGTCATCGTCGTCCTCCAGATCCTCTGATCCGAAGTTAGCGGTGCCTTACCTAAGAAGATCGGGCCGATGGTCCTGGGACGGGGTGAAGATCGATTGACCCGGCCCGCAACGATCGCTCACCCGCGGAAACGATCGGTCCCCTGCACCGGTTGCCGCGCTCTACATCGTGAGAAATCGTGGACGGCGTCCTTGGTGGTCCCCTCCGCGCGGACGTCGACGTCGACGTCCTCCGCGGGCCGGTCCACCACCCGGTCCGAGGCCGCCGGACCCCACCGGAGAGGAACGACGATGTCCCGTCCCACCACCCGGGTGCGCAGCGCCGCTGTCGCGACCGCGGCCTTGGCCGCCGTCGCGCTGTCACTCACCGCAGCCCAGGCAGCACCACCGCAGCGGACGCTGCGCTCGGAGGCGCCGCGCGACCTCGAGATCGGCAGCGCCGTCTGGGGCCAGCGCGACCTGCTCGACTACGACCGCAAGAACCCCACCGAGTTCCAGCGCATCCTCGCCGCGGAGTTCGGCTCGATCACGCCCGAGAACGACATGAAGTGGGCCGAGATCCATCCCGAGCCCGACGTCTACGACTTCTCCGGCGCCGACGCGGTCATCGCGTTCGCGCAGGCCAACCGGCAGGAGGTCCGCGGGCACACGCTGCTCTGGCACAGCCAGAACCCCGAGTGGGTGACCCAGGCCGCGGCCACCTGGACGTGCGACGAGGCCCGCGCCGTCCTCGAGGAGCACATCACGACCGTCGTCGGCCGGTACGCGGGCGAGATCTACGAGTGGGACGTGGCCAACGAGATCTTCCAGGACGACTGGGACGCGGGCGGCGTGCGCCTGCGCACCGAGGCGAACCCGTTCCTGGCGGCGTGCTCCGAGGACCCGGTCGCGCTCATCGGTGACGCCTTCCGCTGGGCCGACGCGGCCGACCCGGACGCCCTGCTCTTCCTGAACGACTACAACGCCGAGGGCATCAACACCAAGACCGACGCGTACTACGCGCTCGTGCAGGAGCTCCTGGCCGACGGCGTGCCGATCGACGGCATGGGCTCGCAGGGCCACCTGAGCCTGCAGTACGGGTTCGACGACACCATCCAGGAGAACTTCGAGCGGTTCGCCGCCCTGGGCCTGAAGGTCGCCGTGACCGAGGCCGACGTCCGCATGCCGCTCGGCGAGGACGGCGAGCCGACCGCCGAGCAGATCGCGCTCCAGGCCGAGCGCTACGACGCGATGCTCGAGGCCTGCCTGAACGTGCCGGCCTGCACCAGCTTCACGGTGTGGGGCTTCGACGACGAGCGTTCCTGGGTGCCGTTCGTCTTCCCCGAGGGCTACGCGACGATCATGACCGCCGACTTCGAGAAGAAGCCGGCGTACGTCGCGATGCTCGAGAGCCTGCGCGACGCCACCCCCGGTACGTCCCCGCGCACCCCGCCGGGCCTGAACCGGTAGCCCGAACCCCCGAGCCGCGGCCGATGGCGCGTGGGCCCCACCCGGGCCCGCGCGCCATCGGTGCGTCCGGAGCCGACGGGCTCACGCGCCAGCGGTCGGCACGTCCACCTCGAGGCGCACGACCTCGCCGGTGCGGCGGAACACGCGCGCGCTCGTGCCCTCGTCGAGGGCGCCGCCGGGGCAGGGGACGCGCGTCCCGTCGGCCAGCACGGCCGTCGCCGTGAGGGGCTCGCCCGGTCCCACGCGCCGGTAGACCACCGGGACCTGGCAGAACGTGAAGGCCAGCGACCCCGGCTCGAGGGGGATCGCGGCGTCGCCCCCGGCGACGTCGCGGTAGGTGAACGTCGCGGCCCCGGTGGTCCACTCCGCGCCCCGCAGCAGCAGCGGCCGCACGACGATCCGCCCGGCCTCCACGCGCAGGCCGAGCTCGCCGAGGCGGGTCAGCACCTCCTCCTTGACCTGACCGGTCATGCCGGGCTGCCGCGCGCCCCGGCCGGCCGGCGTGTGCGAGTACGGGTCCACCGGGAACGCCCCATAGCGGGCGGGCTCCTTGCAGTAGCCGAGGCCGCGGCGGACGTCGTCGTACGCCTGCACCAGGCGCGACACCAGGGCGGCGTCGGCACCCTCGGCGGCCGCGCGCTCCACGTTCTCCTGCACCGCGAGCAGCAGCTTGGAGACCATGTGCCAGTAGATGCTCCCCAGACCTTCGAAGGCGAAGAACGACCCGGACCGACCCGTGAACTCCGAGTGCCGGAACACGTCGTCGAAGAGGTGGAGCAGGGCGCCGCGCCCCTGGTCGACGGCGCCCGCCGGCAGGCGCGGAGCGACGTCGTCCAGCGCCTCGACGAGGTCGCGCGCGTTGCGGATGCCGGGAGCGAAGTGCAGGTCGCCCCGCACGTCGCGAAGCACCACGGTGCGGTCCCCGGACGCCACCAGCTGGTCGAGCAGCGGGCAAGCCGCCGCCTGCTCGCCGGTGACGGTGTTCCGCTCCAGGAAGCGGGGCAGCACCCGGTCCGGGTAGAGCAGGTAGCTGTGCTGGTCCGCGCGGTACAACGCGCTGCGGCGCAGCGCCGTGAGCAGGTCCGCCGCCTCGTCGGGCGTGAGCAGGCCGGACGACAGGATCGCCACCTGGCCCTCGAGCATCTCCTGCAGCCGGCGGACGCCCGCCCGCCCCGGCGCGAGGTCGAGCACGTTGTAGGAGTGGTAGAGCCCGTCCTCGCGGCGGTTCGCCCGCAGGCCGGTGTCCACGTACTGCTGCGCGAGGTCCAGAAGCTCGGCGACGGTCGAGGCCGGCACCGTGACGCGCTCGCCCGAGAGCCCGTCGTACACGCGCGCCCGGTACGCCGTCCCGGCGGCGCCGAGCTCGTCCATGACCTCGCGGCGCTCGGCGTCGTCCAGTCCGGACGCCGCGGCGCCCGCGTGGGCCGCGAGGACGCCGCGCACCCGGGCGAGCAGGGTCGCGAGCTCGGTGGTGAGCTCGACGTCGTCGCCCAGCAGGTCGCGCACGACGCCGAGGAACCGCCGGAGGTAGGCGAGCGTCACGACCGAGAGGCCGCGGCCGACGAGGGCGTTGTTCGCGTCGTTCCACTCGGGACGCTGGGTGTTCATCCAGATGCCGCCGTCGGGCACGAGGTTGACGAGCTTGGCCAGCAGCGGCAGCAGGAGCTTCTCGGCCAGGGTGACGCGCACGAGGTCCCCGTCGAGCCCGTGCAGCAGCCGCCCGTCCGACCCCTCGGCCGCCGCCCGCTCCAGCGTCGCGGCGTGCGCCTCGTCGTCGAACGTGATGGTCGAGTACGGGTCGTCGAGGGTCTGGGAGTAGGTGGCGATCCGGTAGGGCACGTCAGCGTGCGTGAAGAGCCGCCGCACGGCCAGGTCGTGGAGGCGGCCCGGGTGGAACCGCATCGACGTCTCGAGCAGCTTGGACAGGTAGACGATCTGGTGGTCGCTCCAGTAGCCGATGTTCGCCCAGGGGTTCCCCGGCTCCGGGACCTCCCAGTCGATGCCGTCCCGCGAGATCCGGTACGGGTTGTAGCCGTCGGCGGTGGTGGCGTCCAGGAAGACGGTCACCATCGACTCGGCGTACTCGGGGAACGACCACGCGAGCGCCTCCCAGTTCTGGAAGATGTCGCGCCAGTTGCCCTGGTAGTCCACCCGCGTGCCGCCGTCGGCGTCGCGCAGGGCGATCCGGAACGTGTTCCACGGGCGGCTGGGATCGCCGTGCCGGCGGCTGAACGTCAGGGGCAGGTACTCCAGTGCGAGCCGCTCCAGGTCCGGGTCGCCCGAGGTCCGCGCGCGGGCGACCAGCTCCGCCGCCTCGACCCGCTCGGGCAGGCCGGCGAGGAGCTCGGTACACCGGGACGCGACGAGGGTGCTCCGGTGGGCGACGAAGCGACGCACGTCGGCCGCGTCGAGGAGGTACCCGTCGGCCGGCACGCCCCCGCGCATGACGTTGAAGAGCACGTTGGCGCTGTGGTGGGCGGCCGCGAGCTCGTCGCCGGTGAGCTGGGCGCCGTCGGCCGTCGCGACGAGCGCCGCGAGGTCGGTGCGGCTCTGCTCGACGTCCGCGCGCAGCCGCGCGGCGAGCTCGTGGGGCTGCCGGAGCTCCTCACCCAGGGCGACGACGTCGGCCGCGCTCTGCTCGACGTCCGCGACCACGTGCCAGCGGGCGGTGCCGCCGGGCGGGACGACGACACCCGAGCGGACCAGGTACGCGCCGCGCCGGCCGCGCACGTCGTTCTCCGGCGCCACGGGGCCGCCGAGGCCGAAGGCGTGCACCTGCTGGGTCGACAGGAGGTGCTCCGCGCCGTCGAGGCCGACCTGCCAGGCGACCGTCGCGTGCAGGGACTCGCGCGGCTCGGCGAGGTCGGTCAGCCCGGAGTTCAGGTAGAAGAGGCCGAGGCCGGTCCCCGGCTCGACCTCGGCGCGCTTGTAGGCGTCGAGCAGGTAGCTCAGCTCGTTCTGGACCTGGACCGTCGCGCCCGCCGGCAGCAGGTTGACGAAGCCGTCGAGGACGTCCACGGTGCGCGGCGTCGCCCCCGTGCCCGCGAGCTCGCACGTGCGCACGACGCCGTAACGAGCGCTGGTCTCCCAGGCGACGCGCAGCGTCAGGTCCAGGTCCGGTCGCCGCTCCTCGAAGATCAGCGTGGTGCCCAGGTAGTCCTTGTAGAGGTTCCGCTCGACCGCGGGGTCGCCGGGCCGCGTCTCGGCGAACGGCTGCCACACGGTCGTCGTCCCGTCGCCGCCGGGGACGCGCAGGACGGTCAGGCCGCCGGTCCGGCCGGCCCCCTCGGAGACCTTGTCCTCGGTGTAGTACGGGAAGAGCGCGTGGTCGGCCGCCACCCGGCCGGCGGTGAGGCCGCCCGTGCTCGAGATGAACACCCACAGGTCGCTCGCGCCGACGAGGGTCATGAAGAACGGCGGCATCTGGTCGTAGGCGGTGATGCGGTAGAGCCGCCGCCCGTCCAGGTCGACCGGCCCGCCCGAGGCGGTGGCCGTCGCCGGGCCGGGGTGGGGGTGCTCGACAGCTGCGGAAGTCATCGTCGTCCTTCGCGTCACCGGTGGTGATGCTCGCTGGGACCGGTCTCAGCGCGGGCCATGAGACCGGTCTCAGCAAACGGGGTGAGCACGAGGATGCCACGTCGGGACCGCCACGTCAGCATCCGAGCGGTTTCCGGCCTGGGGGGGCCGGCGGACGCCGGGCTCTCCGACCGGAGGACGGTCATCCGTGTCACGCCTTGGGCAGGGCTCGACGTCGAGGCGCCCCTCCTGCAGGCCGTGGAGGAGCTCACCCAGGCGGGGCGACGCGCGGCGGGACTCGTCCGGCGAATGTGCAACCGAAAGTTGCGTCAGTCGGCGTGCGCTGTCAGCGTCACGTGCAATCGATGGTTGCACATGACGACGACGGGAACGCGCATGGACGAGACCCAGACCCCGACGACTGCGACGGGCCGCGTCCTCGCGACGCTGTTCCTCGGGATGTTCGTCATGGGAAGTACCGAGCTGCTCGTGGTCGGCCTCCTCGACCTCATGGCCGCGGACCTGGGGCTGGCGATCCCCGCCGCCGGCACCCTCGTCACCGTGTACGCGTTGGGCCTGGCGATCGGTGGCCCCGTGCTCACGGCGGTCACCGTCGCGTTCGGCCGCCGCACGGTGCTGGTCGGTGCACTCGCCCTGTTCGTGGTCACGACCGCCGCCTCGGCATCGACCTCGCACGTCGGCCTGCTCCTGGCGGTCCGCGGGCTCACCGGCGCCCTCCAAGGCGTGTTCATCGCGGCAGCGTTCTCCCTCGGCACCGCCGTCGCACCTCCCGCACGGGCGGGGAGGGCGATCGCCGTCGTGATGTCGGGGGTGACGGTGTCCGGTGCACTGGGGGTGCCGCTCGGGACGTTGGCCGGCCAGACGATCGGCTGGCGGGGCTCGTTCTGGGCAGCCGCTGGCCTCGCCGTGGTCGTGCTCGCCCTGGGACTCGCCCTCCTGCCCGCGGTCCCTGGCTCCGGCGCGGGGGTGGGCAAGCAGGCTGCGTCGGCCTTCGGGCCTCGTGTTCTGGTGGTCCTCCTGCTCACCACCATGGCCTTCGCCGCGGTGTACGCCGCCCTGACGTACGTCGTGCCCTACCTGCGCGACGTCACAGGGGTGCCCGCCGACGTCGTCGGCGCCTACCTCCTGGCGTACGGAGTCGCCGCCGCGGGCGGTGCGGCACTCGGTGGGCGCTTCGCCGACGCGCGGGCCGCCGTCACCCTCGTCGTCGGCTGCGCCGGGGTGGCCGGGTCGCTGGCCGTCTGGCACCTCGGTGGGACCGTACCGGCCGTCGTCGCCCTGGCCGTCGTCGCCGCCGGGTTGTGCCTGATGGCCATGGCGCCGTCGATGCAGGTGCGGGTCGTGGAGCTCGCGGGGGCGGGCGGCGCGCTCGCCCAGTCGCTGCCGGCCTCGGCTGCGAACGTCGGGATCGCTGTCGGGTCCTGGGTCGGGGGCCTCGCCGTCGCGGGTGCGAGCACCCCGGGCGCGCCGGCAGCCGTCGTGGCCGCGGTGCCCGCCGGCATCGCGCTCGCGCTGGCCGCGATTCCCGTGGCCTGGATGTCACGACGCCTGCGACCTCCGGCCACGCGCGCCACGGCCGCGGTCGTGGCATCGCGCGACGAGCCGACCGTGACACCGGAGCGCCAGGTGGCGTGACGTGGAGGGGAGTGTTCGTGAGGCCGGCCGTCGCCGGCCTCACGTTCGTTCGACGGCCTCCGCGAGGCGCTTGATGCGCTGCAGCCGCGCGTCCCATGCCGTCCGCACGGCCCCGAGCTGGGCCACGGCCCGGGCCAGCTGCGCCTCGTCGACCTCGTACCGCCGTTCCCGCCCGACGGCGGTGGACGTGACCAGGTGCACCCTGTCCAGCACGGCGAGGTGCTTCGCGACGGCCTGGCGGGAGACGGGCAGCTGATGCCCCAGGCTCGTCGCCGTGCCGCCGCCGTCGGCGATGAGCAGGTCGAGCATCTGGCGACGTGTCGGGTCGCCGATGGCAGACCACAGCGCGTCGTCGACGGGGTCCGGCGTCGCGGCGCTCATGCGTCGGCCTCCAGCGACGCGACGTAGGGGGCCAGGCGCGGGAGGAAGAGGTCCCAGCCCCAGACGTGCTGCGCGTACTCGTGCTCCAGCACGGCCGCTTCCCAGCCGCGCTCACGGAAGCCCGTCTCGCGCATCCTGAGCAGCGTTCCCGTGCCCGCGGGCACCAGCGTGAACGTGACGAGGAGCGACGTGCCCGCCGTCGCCACGGTGCCGACCTCGTGCGTCCACCGGAACGAGAACGATCGCGGGGGATCGACGTCCATCACGGTGAAGCCGCTGGCGCTGCCGCCGTCGCCGGGGTCGCCGAAGACGATCTGCCCCTCGGCCCCCGGTGCCACCTCGTACTGCGCGTCGTCGGGCCACCAGGCGCTCATGTGCCGCGGTTCGCTGACCACGGCGAACACGGTCTCGGGCCGTGCCTCGACGTAGATCTCGCGCTCGATGGAGCCGAGCTCGGGGTCCGTGCCGGCGTCGGCATGCCTGTCGGTCACTGTTGGCCTCTCGTGGGCGCATCTTGTGCAACGTCTCGTTGCACAACGATAGCGTGCCAGAGGCCCCCTCTCTCCAGATCCCGCGGATACCCCGGTGCGCTCGCACCCGCGCGGTGACGGCGGGCGAGACCCGGGGGCGGTACGCTCAGGGTGCTCCGGAGGCCCACGCAGGGCCAGGATCGCGACCCGCGGTGCCTCACGGAGACGCCCCGCGGCGCGACACGACCGGCGTCGGCATCGCCCGCGCACGGGGGGAACGCTGCGCGGGCCCGGCGCTCGATGAGAGTGCCCGTCCCGAGTTGCCTGCGGCACGGGTCGACGACCACGGCCACCGGCTCCGGCCGGCTCTGGTGCGGCGCACCGGCGCCGCCCGTCGCGGAGCGGACGCTTCGAAGGAGGACATGTGGCAGGACCCGGCCAGCGGCGGTCCGGTCGTGGGCGCGGCGGCGCGGGCGGCAGCGGCGGAGTCAGCGGCAACGGCGGCGGTGCGCAGCGCGGCTCGGTTGGCGCCCAGCGCCGGCGCCACCCGGACGAGGAGGGGATCATCCCCGTCCTCGCCCAGGTCGCCCGCGAGGTCGACAACGCCGTGCGCCGCCCGCCGACGCGCGCCGCGGTCCGCACGAAGTTCCAGGTCGTGGCCCTGCTCGTGCGCGAGGAGAAGGCACGCGTGATGGCCGACGCGTCCCTCACGCCGGCCAAGCGCGACCACGAGCTCAAGCGTCTCGACGGCGTCGCGACGATGCTCGCGCGCATCGCCGCCCGGGACACCTCGCTGCTCGCGCTGCTCGCCGAGGACGCCCGGGTGTCCGACGCGGCGCGCGCCTACAAGGCGACCCTCATGCGCGAGGGTGGCCTCGAGGTGCCCGAGGAGCCGGAGCCCGAGCCCGCCGCCCCGGCCGCTCCCGCACCGGGCACGGAGAACCGCGTGGTGCCCCGCTCGGTCATCGCGCGGCAGTTGGCCAACCCCTTCCTCGCCCCGGACTTCGAGGCGGCGGCCGAGCGCATGGCACGGGCGCGGCGGCTGGCCGGGTGGGAGCTGCTCGAGCCGCTGTTCCGCTCGTTCGAGGTCGCCGGCCCGGGTGCGCCGGCCTGCATGACGCTGCCCGACGGGCGTCTGGTCTCGGCACCTCCCGGGCGCGCGCTCATGCCGCACCAGGCCCAGGTGGTCGCGGCAGCGGCGCGCGGCCACCGCACGTTCCTGCTCGCCGACGAGCCGGGTCTCGGCAAGACGGCGCAGGCGCTGCTAGCTGCCCAGGCGGCCGACGCGTTCCCCCTGCTCGCCGTCGTGCCGAACGTCGTCAAGACGAACTGGGCGCGCGAGGTCGGCATGTGGACGCCGATGCGCCGCTCCACCGTGATCCACGGCGACGGGGACCGCGTCGACGCGTTCGCCGACGTCGTCATCGTGAACTACGAGATCCTCGACCGGCACGTGGGCTGGCTGGGCGACCACGGGTTCCGCGGGATGGTGGTCGACGAGGCCCACTTCATCAAGAACAAGGGCTCGCAGCGCTCGCAGAACGTGCTGGCGCTCTCCGACCGGATCCGGTCCCGCACGGCGCGGCCGCTGCTCATGGCGCTGACGGGTACCCCGCTCATCAACGACATCGAGGACTTCCGCGCGATCTGGCAGTTCCTCGGCTGGATCGACGACGAGAAGCCCGTCGGGTCGCTGCTGACGGCGCTCGAGAACACCGGGCTCACGCCCGCCGACCAGGGCTTCTACCCCGCGGCCCGGTCCACGGTGGTCGACATGGGCATCGTGCGGCGGCGCAAGGTGGACGTCGCCGCCGACATCCCCGCGCGGCGCGTGGCCGACCTGCCGGTCGAGCTCGACGGGGCGCTCGGGCGCTCGATCCGCGCGTCCGAGGCCGCGCTCGCGCGCCGGCTCGTGGGGCGGTACCGGGCGGCGCTCGCGGCCCGGCCCGACGGCGCGCACGTCGTCGGCTTCGACCTGGCGCTGGCCCGCCGGGTGGCGGCGGCCGAGCTCAAGGACTCCAGCGACAAGAAGTCGGGCGACAACGTCTTCACGATGGTCCGCCGGATCGGGCAGGCGAAGGCCGGGCTCGCCGCGGACTACGCCGCCCAGCTCGCACGCAACGTCGGCAAGGTCGTGTTCTTCGCCAAGCACGTCGACGTCATGGACGCGGCCGAGCAGGCGTTCGCCGACGCCGGCATCCCGTACGCGTCGATCCGCGGCGACCAGACCCCCAAGGTGCGCGAGAAGAACATCGCGGCGTTCACCAAGGACCCCGACGTGCAGATCGTGGTGTGCTCGCTGCTCGCGGCGGGTGTCGGGATCAACCTGCAGGTCGCCTCGAACCTCGTGCTCGCCGAGCTGTCCTGGACCGACGCCGAGCAGACCCAGGCGATCGACCGCGTGCACCGCATCGGGCAGTCCGAGCCCGTCACGGCCTGGCGGATCATCGCCGCGCAGACGATCGACTCCAAGATCGCCGAGCTCATCGACGCCAAGTCGGGGCTGGCGGCGCGGGCGCTGGACGGCGCGGCGGAGGAGGAGGGCGCGTCGGCCACCGACGTGCAGCTCGAGGCCCTGGTGTCCCTGCTCAAGGACGCGCTGGCCGCCGACGCGTGACGCACGATCGCGCGACGGGGGCTTGCGCATCGCGCGCGGGTGAACTTACCGTTGGCGGGTACCACCGTCGAAGCGCTTCGACAGCGCAGGTTCGAGGAAGAGCCGATGGCCACCATCGAGGACGTCGCCCGCGAGGCGGGCGTGTCGATCTCGACGGTGTCCTACGCGCTCTCCGGCAAGCGGTCGATCACCGAGGAGACGCGCCGGCGGGTGCTGACCGCCGCGCAGCGGCTCGGCTACGCACCCAAGGCGGCGGCGCGCGCGCTCGCCGCCCGGCGCTCCAACATCATCGCGGTGACGACGCCGTTGCACCCGGACACCGACCACAGCGCCCACATGGCGTTCGCGATGGCGGTGACCCGGGCCGCGCGCGACCACGACTACGACACGTTGCTCCTGGTCCAGGACGACGCCCTCGACGGCATGCGCCGCTCGGCCGCGACGTCGCTTGCCGACGGGATCGTCGTGCTCGACGTGGCGGCGCAGGACCCGCGGGCCGACCTCGCGCGGGAGCTCGACTGCCCGGTCGTCTTCATCGGCCTGCCCGCGCACGCTGTCGGGCTCACCTGCGTCGACCTGGACTTCCGCGTCGCGGCGCAGCGCGCCGTGGACGAGCTGCACGCCGCCGGCCACCGGTCCGTCGGGCTGATATCCCAGCCCGAGGACGTCATCGCGCGCGAGTCGAACTACCCGCTGCGCATCGAGGAGGCCTTCGGGCAGCGCGCCGACGAGCTCGGCGTCGAGCGCGTCACCGTCCGCCCGGACCCCGCGGCTCCCCTCCGGGCCATCGACGCTCTGCTGGACCAGCACCCCGGCGTGACGGCGATCGTGCTGAGCACGCTGTCGGAGGTCGCCCACGCGCTGGGCCCGGCGCTCGCGCGGCGTGGCCTGCGCGTGCCGGACGTGTCGGTCATCGCCGTCGGGATGACGCCGGACCCCGCCCGGTCGGCGCTGCCTTTCGACGCCTTCCCCCTGGACCCGGGCCTGACGTGCCCGGTCGCCGTCGACACGCTCGTCGGCATCATCGAAGGATCCGTCGCCCCCGGCGGCGTGACCCTCGTCCCCCCGGTGCAGGTCTCCCGCGGCTCGGTCGCGCCCGCACCCGCATCCCGCACGGCCGACGTCGTATGAGGTCCCCGCGCGGGTCGTCATGACGTCCATCATCGAAGCGCTTCGACGATCATGAGCGAAGCGCTTCGACAGACCAGAGCACGGTCACAGCCGGCCCTCCGGGCCACAACAAGGAGGTTGGAAGCATGAGGTACCGCAAGCACGGGTTGGCGGCGGTCGTCGCCGTCGCGGCGCTGTCGCTGGCCGCCTGCACCTCGGGTGGTGACGACTCCACGGACGACGCCGGGGCCACGCCCTCGGGCGAGAACGACTTCGCCGGCGAGACGCTCACCGTCCTGGTCTACGAGAACGACGAGTCGGCCATGGGCCAGGCGTGGCGCGCCGCCGCGGAGACGTTCGAGGAGGAGACCGGGGCGACCGTCGACTACCAGATCACGGCGTTCGAGGACCTCAGCGACACCGCGAGCCAGCTCTTCGTCTCGTCCGACGCCCCGGACCTGTCCGAGTACAACAAGGGCAACGGCACCGCCGGCGCGCTCTCGACGCTCGGCGTGCTCCAGAGCCTCGACGGCTTCTACGAGTCCTACGGCTGGGGCGACAAGCTCGCCGAGTCGCTGCAGACCACGACCATGTACGACGAGAACGGCGTGATGGGCTCCGGCACCCACTTCGGGGTCCCGAACTACGGCGAGTTCGTCTTCCTCTACTACAACCAGGACATGCTCGACGAGCGCGGCATCGCCGTGCCGACCAGCATGGACGAGCTCGAGGACGCGATGCAGGCGTTCGTCGACGAGGGCATCACGCCGCTGACGACCTCCGCGCAGGAGTACCCGTCGGGACAGCTCTGGTACCAGCTCGCGCTCAACGGGGCGGACCGCGACTTCGTCAACGCCTACCAGCTCTACGACGGCGAGGTCGACTTCGCCGCCGACCCGATCGCCCAGGGCACCCAGACCCTCGCCGACTGGGTCGACAAGGGCTACGTCTCGACGGCGGCCACGGGCATGACCGCGGAGGACGCCGGCCTGGCCTTCATCAACGGCGAGGCGCCGTTCTTCTACTCGGGCTCGTGGTGGTACGGCCGCTTCCTGGCCGACATCACCTCCTTCGACTTCGGCATCACGGACTTCCCGGGCTCCACGCTCGTCCCGGGCAGCTCGGGCAACATCTGGGTGATCCCGACGGTGACCGACGACGTGCACACGCAGATGGCGGCGTACTTCATCGACGTCACCATGCGCCCGGAGATCCAGGCCGTCCTCGGCAACGCCGGTGGCCTGCCGGTCGCCGCGAACCCGGACGACATCACCGACCCCGACGCCCAGGCGCTCATCGAGCTCTTCAACACGGTCCTCGACCGCGACGGCCTGGCGTTCTACCCCGACTGGCCGACGGCGACGTTCTACGACGACCTGAACGCGGGCATGCAGGGCCTGATCAACGGCTCGCTCACCGTCGAGCAGACGGCGGGCCAGCTCCAGTCCGACTACGACGACGGTACCGAGCAGTACCGCTGAGCCACCGGTGCCCGGGCCCCTCGGGGCCCGGGCGCCCCTGGACGGAGACATCGATGAGCGTCTGGACGCGCGCACCACGCACCCGGTCCCTCGAGGACCTCCCACGCATCCCGTCCGGCGGCGGCCGCCCGATCGGGTACTGGGTCTACTTCATCCCCGGGATCCTGCTGACGCTGGCGATCGTCGTGTACCCCGTCGTCTACAACGTCTGGCTCAGCTTCCAGTCGTGGCGCGGGGGCTTCACGGTTCCCGAGTTCGTCGGGCTGGACAACTGGGCCGAGCTCATGGGCGACTCCGCCTTCTGGATGTCGTTCCGCAACATCGTCTTCATGATCATCGCGATGGTCGTCATCCCGACCCTCGTCGGCCTCGTGCTCGCGGCGATCCTCTTCGACGTCATCGGCCGCCGGTTCTCCGGGCGGCTGGCGAGCTTCCTGCGCGCGACGTACTACCTGCCGCAGGTCATCCCGATCGCGGTGGCCGGTGTGCTGTTCGGCTGGGTCCTGTACCCCGACCGCAACGGGGTCCTGAACCAGTTCCTGTCCACCGTGACCGGCGACGAGGTCGCCGTGAACTGGGTGGGCGGCACCGGGTCGACGGCCCTGTTCTCCGTGATGCTCCTCATGGTCTGGATCCAGATCGGCTACCCGGTGGTCATCTTCATGGCGGCGCTGCAGCGCGTGGACCCCGAGCTCTACGAGGCCGCCGAGCTCGACGGCGCAGGCTGGTTCCGCCGCTTCCAGGCGATCACCCGCCCGATGATCCGGCCCGAGGTCTTCGTCGTCACGCTCACGACGACGATCGCGGCACTGAAGGTCTTCGGGCCCGTGTTCATCCTCACCCAGGGCGGCCCGAACAAGGCCACGTACGTGCCGTCGTACTACGCGTACGTCGAGTTCTTCGGCAACGGCACCGACAAGGGCTACGCGGCGGCGATCGCCACCTCGGTGACGCTCGTCGTCGCCGTCGTCGCCGTGGTCTTCCTGCGCGCCCAGCGCCGGGCCGAGCAGAAGGAGGCCTGAGATGAGCCGCCGCCGTCCGCACACCGCCGGCGAGTGGGTGCTGCTCACCGTCGCCGTCGCGCTCGCGCTCGTGATCGCGTTCCCGCTGGTCATGCTGCTGCTGAACGCATTCAAGTCGCCGCAGGACTACTCGACGTCCGGCCCCCTGGACTTCCCGCGGTCGTTCTACGCGGACGGACTCGAGAACTTCTGGACGGGCAAGAACTTTCCCCGCGCGCTGTGGAACTCGTTCTTCATCGCCGGGTCGGTCTCGGTCCTGGCCGTCGTCGTCGCGGTGCTCAACGCCTTCGCCCTGGGGATCGGGCGGGTGCGCGGCCGGACCTGGTTGACGTTGCTCTTCCTCATGGCGAACCTGCTGCCCCAGGAGATGCTCGTCTACCCGCTCTTCACGATGTTCGACAAGGCGCACCTGCTGTCGAACCCGTGGTCGGTCATCCTCACGTTCACCGTGGTGCAGGGCGCGTTCGGCACCTACCTGCTGGCGAGCCTGTACGGAACCTTCCCGAAGGAGATCCTCGAGGCCGCCGCGCTCGACGGCGCGAGCCGGTGGCGGACGCTGCGCTCCGTCATCGTGCCGATCTCGCGGCCGACGATCAGCGTCCTCATGGTCTTCTTCTTCATCTGGACCTGGAACGAGTTCCTGCTCCCGCTGTCGTTCCTCAACCAGCCCGACTCGCTGACCGTGCCCCTGGTCCTCGAGCAGCTCTCCGGGGAGCGGCAGACCGACGTGACCACCCTCATCTCTGCGACGCTGCTCAGCGTCGTCCCGACGATCGTCTTCTTCCTCATCTTCCAGCGCACCCTCACCAGGGGCATCACGGCAGGAGCAGTGAAGTGAAGTTCACCGACGGGTTCTGGGCCCTGCGGCCCGGCGTGACCGCGCTGTACGCCCAGGAGGCCTACGACCTCGCGGCGGACGGTAACCGGCTCGTCGTGACCGCGCCCACGCGGCCGATTCGGTCGCGCGGCAACGTCCTGAACATCGGCGTCCTCACCCTCACCCTGTCCGCGCCGGCCGAGGGCGTGATCAAGGTCCGCGTCGAGCACCACACCGGAGGCCGCTCCGCACGCGGCTTCGCCCTCGACGAGCCCGGCGGTGCCGGGCAGGTGGCGCTCACCGACGACGACGCGACGCTCACCACCGGTGGTCTGCGTGCGGTGATCCGCCGCGGAGCGCCGTGGGACCTGTCGTTCTGGCACGGGGACACGCGCCTCACGGGCTCCGGTCACAAGTCGATCGCGTACCTGAGCCTGGCGGAACGGGCGGCGGTCGCGGCCGAGCCGGCCGGTCTGACGGGCGTCACGTCGACCGGCCTCGCCGCACCGGGCGGCTACGTGCACGCGCAGCTCGACCTCGGCATCGGCGAGGCGGTCTACGGGTTGGGCGAGCGCTTCGGGCCGCTGGTCAAGAACGGGCAGGCGGTCGACGTCTGGAACGCGGACGGCGGCACGAGCTCGGAGATGGCCTACAAGAACGTCCCCTTCTACCTGACCAACCGCGGGTACGGGGTGCTGGTCAACCACCCCGAGCACGTGTCCTTCGAGGTGGGCTCCGAGGCCGTCGAGCGCGTCCAGTTCTCGGTGCCGGGGGAGGCGCTGGAGTTCCTGGTGATCGACGGGCCGACGCCGAAGGACGTCGTCGACCGCTACACGCGGCTCACCGGCCGGCCGGCCGTCGTGCCCGCCTGGTCGTACGGGCTCTGGCTCTCGACGTCGTTCACGACCGACTACGACGAGGCGACCGTCACGAGCTTCGTGGACGGGATGCGCGACCGCGGCATCCCGTTGAGCGTCTTCCACTTCGACTGCTTCTGGATGCGCGAGTTCAGCTGGACCGACCTCGAGTGGGACACCCGCGTGTTCCCCGACCCCGAGGGCATGCTGAGCAGGCTGCACGACGAGCGTGACCTGCGCGTCTCCGTGTGGATCAACCCGTACATCGCGCAGCGCTCGGCCCTCTTCGCGGAGGCCGCGGAGCGCGACTACCTGGTCCGGCGCCCCGACGGGACGGTGTGGCAGTGGGACATGTGGGTGGCCGGCATGGGCCTGGTGGACTTCACCAACCCGGACGCCGTCCGCTGGTTCCAGGGCAAGCTGAGGCGCCTGCTGGACCAGGGCGTCGACGCGCTCAAGACCGACTTCGGCGAGCGCGTGCCGACCGACGTCGTCTGGCACGACGGCACGGACCCCGCGGTGATGCACAACCTCTACACGCAGCTGTACAACGCGGCGGTCTTCGAGGTGCTGCGCGAGGTCCGCGGCGAGGGCGACGCCGTCGTGTTCGCCCGCTCGGCGACCGCCGGCGGCCAGCAGTTCCCGGTGCACTGGGGTGGGGACAACACGTCGAGCTTCGCGTCGATGGCCGAGACGCTGCGGGGCGGGCTGTCGCTCGCAGCCTCGGGTTTCGGGTTTTGGAGCCACGACATCGGCGGCTTCGAGGGCACGCCGGACCCCGCCGTGTTCAAGCGGTGGGTCCCCTTCGGCCTGCTCTCCAGCCACTCGCGCCTGCACGGCTCGGACAGCTACCGCGTGCCGTGGGCCTTCGACGACGAGGCGGTGGCGGTGACCCGCCAGTTCGCCCGGCTGAAGAACTCCCTCATGCCGTACCTCTTCACCGCGGGCGCCGACGCCGCGGCGACCGGCGTCTCCGTCGCCCGCCCGATGGTCTTCGAGTTCCCGGACGACCCTGCCGTCACCCACCTGGACCGGCAGTACATGCTCGGCCCCGACCTGCTCGTCGCCCCGGTGATGACCGCCGACGGGACCGTCGACGTCTACCTGCCCGCCGGGACGTGGACGCACCTGCTGACCGGAGAGAAGGTGACCGGTGGCCGCTGGCTCCGGGAGACGTACGCGTTCGACTCGCTGCCGCTGTACGTGCGCGAGGGGGCAGTCCTGGCGCGCGGGGCACGGGAGGACCGACCCGACTACGACTACCTGGACGGGCTCGTGCTGGAGGCCTTCGGTGATGGCTCCCCGCTCCGGGCGCGGGTCGACGTGGTGGACGTGGACGGGCGGCGGGTCACGTTCGACGTGACGGGCTCCGGCGCCGACGCGCGCGCGGTCGCGGCCGACGGGTGGACGGTCGCCGTGCGCATGCGCTGAGGGGCGAGATTGGCGCGTTGATCTTCAACGGTGCGAGCATCCGCCCATGGCCACGTGGAGCGAGTTCGCCCAGTCCGCGCCGGAGATCGCCGCGGTGGCGCACGCCCTTCTGACGGTGCCCGGATCGGGGTTCGGCTACCTCGCCACCGTCAGTCGCGAGGGGGCGCCGCGGATCCACCCGATCATGCCCGTGTGGGCGGCCGGGTCGATGTTCGCCTTCATCGAGCCGTCGCCGAAGCTGGCGGACCTGGCCCGCGACGGCCGCTACGCGCTGCACTCGACCGGCTCGGAGGACGTCGACGACGAGCTCATGGTCTCCGGGTGCGCCCTCGTGACCACCGACGACCCCCGGCGCGCGGCCGCCGTGGCGGCGTGCGCCTTCGTCCCGGGCGACCGGGCGTCGCTCGTCGAGCTGCAGCTCGACCGGGTGATGTGGGCGCACTACGAGCCGCGCGGGGTCTTCCCCCCGCAGTACCGCGTGTGGCGGGACCCGGCAGGTCGCTGACCGGTGGCGGACCCGCCCGACGGTCCGCACCCGCATTCCTCTCAACTGGTGCGCCGGGGGCCGATAGGTGAGGTGTGAGGAGCGGGTCGCTCCTGCGACCGACGTGCCCACGGCCGTGCCGGCACCGAGGCCTCCTGCGCGCCGAACGGAGGGTGTCGCGATGAGCCAGTACCCGGAGGTCACGCACCCCAAGTTCCGCATGTGGCTGCCCGAGGACGGAGTCGTCCGCCTCGTGTGGTCGCCGCCGGTCCCGTCGGGGCTCGAGGACTCCGTCGCCACGATCGAGGCGATGATCGAGGTCACCGGCGACCGGCCCGCGCCCCTGCTGGTGGACGTGCGGGACGCCGGCCCGCAGGACCGCGCGGGTCGCCTGGAGTTCATCCGGCGGCACGAGGTCGTGTCCGCCGTCGCCATCCTCGTGGGGAACCCGCTCAGCCGGATGATGGGCAACTTCTTCATGAACGTGGGCAGGCCCAAGGCGCCGACCCGGCTGTTCGACAGCGAGGACGCCGCCGTCGCCTGGCTGAAGGGCTTCCTGGAGTGATCCAGCCCCCGGAGCCGCCGGAGCCTCCGGAGTCTCCGGAGGTCCACGACCTGGAGTGCCGGCTCGCCGAGATCGTGGGAGTCATCACCGAGCTCGCCGCGCTCCGGTTCGACGCCCGCGCCACCGTCGGTCCCACGGGCGACATCGTCGACGCGGTGGCGGCGGGCGTGAACGCGCTCGGCGAGGAGCTCGAGTCGTCCTTCCAGGAGATCGAGCGCCGCGTCGCGGACCGGACCGCCGAGCTCGCGCGGGTCACGCAGGAGCTGGCGCACCGCGCTCTGCACGACGACCTCACCGGCCTGCCCAACCGGGCGGCGTTCTGGGACCGCCTGAGCCACCAGCTGGAGCTCGCCCACCGGCGCAGGACGGCGCTCGCGGTCCTCTTCATCGACCTCGACGACTTCAAGAGGGTCAACGACACGCACGGCCATGCTGCCGGCGACCAGCTGCTCGTCGAGGTCGCCCGACGGATCGCCGGTGAGCTGCGCTCGGGTGACACCGCCGCGCGCGTGGGCGGTGACGAGTTCCTCGTCCTGCTCGAGGACGTCGCCGCGCCCGACGACGCGCTGGTCGTCGCGCACCGCGTCGCCGACGCCATCCGGGCGCCGCTCGCGCTCGGGTCGCACAGCTACGAGGTGACCTGCAGCGTGGGCGTGGCCAGCTCCCGCGACTGCCCGGCGACCGCGGACGCCGTCGTGGCCGCCGCCGACGCCGCCATGTACGACGCGAAGCGCAACGGCCGAGGTGCGTGCGTCCGGTACCGCACGGAGACCCACGGGCAACCGTCCTTCACCCGGTCCGCCGCGCGCTGACCCGTCCGAGCGCGCTCCCGGCTCGGGATGCGGACCGCGGCGATGCGGCTAGCGTCGAACGCATGTCCACCTACACCGTGAACGATGCGGCGGTCCGGCAGGCCCGCCGCCTGATCGACGACGGCAGCTACGACACGACGACCGAGTGGTCCGACGCCGCGCCGAGCACCGACGACGAGAACCGCGTCGTCGAGCGCGACGGCTACGAGGGCTTCGGCGCCTGGCACCTCGCGATCGACCCCGAGGCGTCGGAGGACACCAAGGGGCGTTACGCCTTCCCGTACGGCGACTTCGCGCGCGTCAACCGGGCGGCGCTCATCCACGCGAAGCAGCGCGCGGCCCAGAACGGCCACGACGCGATCGGGCGGGCCGCCGACGCGCTGCTCGGGCACCTCGACGAGGTCACCGGCGCCTCCTCCTGAGCGCAGCCGGCCGGTCCACCGGCGGCGCGCCGCTCAGCCGGGCTCGACCTCGGTGACCCGGCCGTCCTCGACGTGCCACCGGCGCGTGAGGCGCACGGTCTCGAGCATCCGGCGGTCGTGCGTGACCAGCAGGATCGTGCCCTCGAACGCGTCGAGTGCGGCCTCGAGCTGCTCGATCGCGGGCAGGTCCAGGTGGTTCGTCGGCTCGTCGAGCACGAGCAGGTTCACACCGCGCGCCTGCAGCAGGGCGAGGGCGGCCCGAGTGCGCTCACCCGGGGACAGCGACGACGCCGGCCGCCCGACCTGGTGCGCGCCCAGGCCGAACTTCGCGAGCAGGGTGCGCACGTCCGCCGTCGGCCAGTCGGGCACCTGGAGGCCGAAGGCGGCGGCGACCGGCTCGTCGCCCTCGAACGCGGCACGCGCCTGGTCCACCTCGCCGACGAGCACGCCCGAGCCCAGCGACACGGACCCGGCGGACGGCGCCACCCGGCCCAGCAGGAGCGCCAGCAGCGTGGACTTCCCGGCGCCGTTCGGGCCGGTCACCGCCACGCGGTCCTGCCAGTCGAGCTGGACGTCCACCGGACCGAGCGTGAAGCCGCCGCGGTGCACCACGGCACCCGCCGCGACCGCGACCACCGCGCCCGACCGCGGCGCCGTCGCGATGGACATCTGCAGCTGCCACTCCTTGCGCGGCTCCTCGACGACCTCCAGCCGGGCGAGCGCGCGGTCGGTCTGCCGCGCCTTGGCGGCCTGCTTCTCCGACGTCTCCCCGCGGTGGTGCTTGACGTGCTTGTCGTTGTCCGACGCCTTGCGGCGCGCGTTCCGCACGCCCTTGGCCATCCACGCGCGCTGCATGCGCGCGCGGGCCTGCAGCGTGTCGCGCCGCGCCGCGTACTCCTCGAACGCCTCACGCGCGCGGCGCCGCGTGATGGAGCGTTCCTCCAGGTAGGCGTCGTACGAGCCGCCGTAGACGAGCACCCGCTGCAGGCTCCGGTCGATCTCGACGACCGTGGTGACGGTGCGGCTCAGGAACTCGCGGTCGTGGCTCACGACGACGATCGGCGCGGTCGCCTGCTGCACGAACTCCTCGAGCAGGTCCAGCCCGTGGGCGTCGAGGTCGTTGGTCGGCTCGTCGAGCAGGTACAGGTCCAGGCGCGAGAGCAGCAGCACGGCCAGCCCGACGCGCGCGGCCTCGCCCCCGGACAGCGCCGTCATCGGCAGGTCGAGGTCGACGGTGAGCCCGAGGTCGGCGGCGACGGCGTCGCGCCGGGCCTCGAAGTCCGCCCCGCCCAGGCGCAGCCACCGCTCGAGCGCGTCGGAGTAGCGCTCGGCGGCGGCGTCATGATCGCCGCCGGGCGGCTCGGCCAGGGCGTGCGCGGCGTCGTCCATCGCGGCCTGCGCCGCGGCGACGCCCGTGCGGCGCTCGAGGTGCGCGGCGACCGACTCGTCGGGGCGGCGCTCGATCTCCTGCGCGAGGAACCCGAGCTCGGCGTCGGGCGGCGACACCGTCACGCTGCCCGCCTCAGGTGCGAGCACCCCGGCGAGGACGCGCAGGAGCGTGGACTTCCCGGCCCCGTTCGGCCCCACGAGCCCGACGACGTCGCCCGGGGCCACCACGAGGTCCACCCCGGAGAACAGGGTCCGGTCGCCGAAGGCCGCGCTCACACCCTTGGCCTGCACGGTCGCCGTCATGGCGACGATTCTCCCGCGCCGCGAGCGGTACTCCGGACACGGTGTCCCGTTTCGGCTCGCGCGCCCCCTCCGCGCCGCTACGGTGGCGCGGTGCGCCGGTCGGTCGGCGCGAAGGGGGGACGCACGTGGACGCTCGTCGGATCACGGGGACGGCCGTCTGCGGCGTGCTGCTGCTGTCGGCGGCCGCTTGCTCGGGGACGGACGGCAGCGCCTCGTCCGACGAGCCGGCGTGGGACAAGCCTGCGAGCGAGCTGCAGGAGTTCATGGACGACCTCGACGCCGGCCACGAGCTCGACGAGGGCACGCGCCGGAACGCCGCGGAGGAGGTCGTCGCCGCCTGCATGGCTGAGCAGGGCTTCGAGTACGTGCCCGTCGACCACACCGCGGAGGCTCCCAAGACCGCGACCGACCTCGGCCTCGCGTCGGGCTCGCCGGAGTTCGCCGCGGCGTACGGCTACGGCATCAGCACGGACCCGTGGGGCATGTACGCGCGCGGTGCCGAGGTCGAGGACCCGAACGCCGCCTACGTGGAGGGCCTGTCGCCCGACGGCCGCACCGCCTACCTCGCCGCCCTGTTCGGGGTGCTCGCCGAGCCGGACGACACGAGCCTGGCCGACGCGCAGGAGCGGGCCGAGGCGGTCGTCACGTCGACGTGGCAGGAGCAGGGCTGCTACGGCCGCGGCGAGCACGAGATCGACGACGGGGCGTTCCTCGAGGCGTACAACTCCCAGAGCGCCCTGATCCAGGAGATCATCGAGCTCGAGTCCGTCGTCGAGGCGGACAGCCGGCTGGCACCGCTCGCCGACGACTGGTCCCAGTGCATGGCGGACGCCGGCTTCGACGGCTACGCGAACGTGTCCGAGCCCGCCGAGGAGCTGCTGGCCCGCTGGCAAGGGCTCTGGATGGAGGCGTCCGCCCAGTCGCCGGGCGGCGGCGAGGTCACGTCCTCCGACGCGTCGACCGCCGCGGTGGCAGCGGCCGTGGAGGCCGAGATGGGCGAGGACGAGATCGCGATCGCGGTGGCCGACGTCGACTGCCGGCTCAGCACCGGCTACCACGAGATGTGGAACACCGTGCGCCTGGAGGTCGAGAACGACTTCTTCGCGTCCCGTCGGGCCGAGTTCGAGGCGTGGGCGGAGGCCGTCGCGGCCGTCGAGTGAGCGGCCCCGACCCGCGAGGCGCGCGGTCGGTCGCCCTCACCAGCCCCAGGTGCCGGCCCCGCCCTTGAACGGCCCGACGACGCGGCTCGTCCGCCAGCCGCCGTAGAAGCCGCCCTCCTGCGCCCGGACGGGCTCGCCGTCGACGGTGCAGGCGAGCTGACCGGGGTAGAAGGAGACGAGCCCGGCGAGCGCCTCGTAGCCGGGCGCGGGGGACAGGTACGCCCACGCCGCCCGCGGGACCACGACGCGCGCGCCCCCGGCGTCCGCCCCGACGACGTCGAAGTAGACGGCGCGGCCCTTGAACTCGCAGACCGTGGCCACCCCGTCCACCGGGACCAGGGCGCCGTCGGCGACGTCCGCGAGGGGCAGGTAGTACGTCGGCGGGTGCGAGGTCTCGAGCACGCGCACGGCGCGACGCGTGTCCGCGACGACCGTCGTCCCGAGCCGCACGACGACGTGCTCGTCGCCCGGCGCGACCGCCGGCGGGCGCGGGTAGTCCCAGACCGACTCCTGTCCTGGTCCGGGTGGCGTGGCCGGCCGGCCGCCGGGAGGTGGCGTCCGCGGTCGCCAGGTGCGCGCGTCGGTGTCCATGCCCGTTCTACGCCGGCGGGCCGGCCGCCGGATGCACCCGCCTCACGCCGCGTGCCTCAGCCCTCGAACGGCTCCGAGACCCACGAGGTGATGTCGGAGTTCTTCGGCGCGAACACCACGCGGTAGCGGGCGGGGTCGGCGCCGGGGAGGGGTGACGGCAGGTCGATGGGTGTGCGGCCGTCCTTCGCGGCCTGCTTTCGACCCAAGGGCTCCCAACTGCCGTCGGGCTCGCGGCGCTGGAGCACGACCGCGCCGGGGAGCTCCGTGTGCAGCACGACCTCGTACGGTCCCTCCCGGTCGAGCCGCGTCCGGGCGGCCGCCTCGCGGTCCTTGCGGCGGACGGCGCCGATGGGCGCGTGCACCCCGACGGCCGTGCTCCGGCCCGCCCCGGTAGGGATCTGGACGGCGATGAAGGGTCGCTCCGGCTGTTCGCTCACTGTTCCCCCCACGACGATGTGGCTGTCCGCCCAGCCTAGGCGGGGGCGACCGCCGTGGGTGGGCCCTTCAGCCGCCGCGCGACGGCGTCGGCGACCATGTCGGTGACGTGCGGCGCGACGTGCAGGTTCAGGGCAGGCTCGAAGAGCTCGGCCTCGAGCAGCACGAGACCGAGCCCGGCGGAGTCGACGAGGTCCATCCGCGCGTAGAGCGGCACGTCGCAGCCCGTCACCGCCCGCACGGCGTCGAGGGCCCGACGCGCGAACGCGGCCTCGGCGTCGGTCGTCGCGACGGGCTGCGGGTCCTCCTGGTAGACGCCGCCCCGCAGCCCGCCACCCGGTGCGAGCAGGGCGCCCTTCGCGATGGCGTGCGTGAGGACGCCGTCGACGAGGTAGACCGCCTTCTCGAGGCCCGCGGAGAGCTCGGGGATCTCGGGCTGCACCATGGCGACACCGCCGCCCGCGACGATCCGCTCGGCCAGCGCGAGGGCGGCCGGGTCGTCGGCGCGGAAGAGCCCGGTGTCGCGTGCCCCCGCCGAGACCGCCGGCTTGACCACGACGGGCGCGTCGCCCCGGCCGGCCAGCGCGGCGCTGGCCGCGTCGACGTCGGCGCAGTACGCCGTCGGCACGACCGCGACCCCGGCGTCCGCGAGCCGCGCGAGGTAGCGCTTGTCGAGGTTCCAGCGCACGAGCGCGGGAGGGTTGAGAACGGTCGTGACGGCCTCGACGTGCGCCAGCCAGGCCGTGAGCTCACCCATCCGCTCGGGGTAGTCCCACGGGCTGCGCAGCACGAGCAGGTCGAACGCGGACCAGACGACGGCACGGTCGTGCCAGACGACGGGGCCCGCGTCGACGCCGCGTTCGCGGAGCGCGGCCACGAGCAGGGGCGTGTCGTGGTCGGGGTCCTCGACGGGGTAGGCGTCGGTCACCACGATCCCGACGCGCGGGGCGTGGGCGTCGTCGGCGGCGGGCCGCGGGGAGGTCACGAGCACGTGACCCTACGCCCGGCCCCGGCCCCCGGCTCGGGGCCCGACGGTGTCGGAGGCCGCCCGTACCGTGGGCAGGACCAGCCGGCGCCGCGAGGGTCCGGCGCGACCGGCAGGGGGCCGTGATGGTCGACTACCGCATCGAGCTCGTGTTCGTCCCCGTCGCGGACACCGACAGGTCCCGCGCGTTCTACGGCGAGACGTTGGGCTGGCCCGTCGACCACGACGTCCGCGTCCACGACGAGCTGCGGTTCGTGCAGGTCACGCCGCCCGGCTCGGCGTGCTCGATCGCCTTCGGCGAGGGGATCGGCGGCGACATGGCGCCCGGCACCCTGCGCGCGCTCCAGGTCGTCGTGGCGTCGGCCGACGAGGCTCACGCGGACCTCGTCGCGCGCGGCGTGGAGGTCTCGCCGGTCGAGGACCTGGCGTGGGGGCGCTTCGTGCACTTCGCCGACCCCGACGGCAACACGTGGGCGGTCCAGGAGCTGCCCCCGCGCGGGTAGTCAGCTGGCGACCCGCAGGATCTTCGCCATCGGACGGCCCTTGGCGAGCTCGTCGACGAGCTTGTCGAGGTAGCGGATCTTCTGCATGAGCGGGTCCTCGATGTCCTCGACGCGGACACCGCAGACGACGCCGGTGATGAGCGAGGCGTTCGGGTTCATCGCCGGGGCCTGCGCGAAGAAGGTCTCGAGGTCGACACCGTCGGCCATCACCCGCGCGAGGCCCTCGGCGTCGTAGCCGGTGAGCCAGCAGATCACCTCGTCGACCTCGGCGGCCGTGCGGCCCTTGCGCTCCGCCTTGGCGACGTAGAGCGGGTGGAGGCTCGCGACGCTCATCGCGAAGATGCGGTGTCCGGGCATCGGTGGCTCCCGTGGTCCTGCGCCCGCCGGCGGGGCGTCCGGCGAGCCTAGCCGCGCATCCGACGACGTCGTCACGCCGGTCCGGGGGCCCGCGCCCTGGCACGATGGGCGGGTGCCCGACGCGCCCCCCGTCCGCGCGCGCCTCAGGGAGGCGGCGGTCGAGGCGCTCCTGCTGGTCGCGGTCCTCGTGGTGTTCGAGCGACTGCACGCGGTCGTCGCCACGGACGTCGACATCGCGACCGCGAACGCCGGCGCGCTCCAGGGCGTCGAGCGCGCGCTGCACCTGGACGTCGAGCTGGACCTGAACCGGTGGCTCGTCGCCCGCCCCTGGCTGATGACCCCGGCCGTCCTCGTGTACCGGCTGTACTACGTCGTCCTCCTGGGGGTGGTCGTCTGGGTCTTCCTGCGGCACGCCGACGTCTACCGGCACGTCCGGCGCACGTTCGTCGCGATCTGCGGCCTCGCCCTGCTCGTCTACTGGGCGGTCCCGATGTCGCCACCGCGGTTCGCGCTGGCGGGCGTCGTCGACGTCGTGGCGGAGCACGACCTCTTCGGCAGCCACGCGTTCGCCACGGCCAGCAGCTACACCGCGATGCCGAGCGTGCACGTCGCCTGGTCGGCCTGGGCGGCCTACGCGGCGTGGTGCGCGCTCCGGGACCGGCACCCCCGCGCGGCGCTCGCGGTGTGGTCCTTCCCGGCCCTGATGGTCGCTGTCGTGTTCACCACGGGGAACCACTACGTGCTCGACGTCGTCGGGAGCGTGCTCGTGGTCGCGGTGGCGATCGAGCTCGCCGAGCTCTGGGGCCGCGCCGCCGCACGTCGCTCCGGATGGTGGGGCTGACCCCACCCCCGGTCGGCGGGGTGGCGCCATCGCGCCGCGTCGCGCGCCCACCGAGGGTGGAGAGGTCCATCGACGCCCGCGCTGCGGGCCCCACCTGAGGAGGACCCCATGACCACACCCGACCACCGCCGCCCGCGGGCCCGCGCGTTCGCCGCGCTGCTCGCCGCGGGCGCCGTCGTCGGCGGCCTCGCCTGGAC